>NZ_JAGTUT010000002.1:300000-537912 GCF_025685605.1 Granulicella arctica | reverse complement strand
CGAGGTAGAAAGGCCGCGTGCCCCGGCAGAGCTTCCGCACGCAGTTTCTACGGCAATGTTCGATGTGCCAGCCCGTGCTGCGAGCGAGGCCGTCAGGGCAGCACCGGCCGCTACCTCCGAGGCACCTGCGTCTGGATCATCCACGCAGATGTTTCGATCACTCGGCGCCCAGGCACCAGGCGTAGAGCAACCAGCGTCGTCTTCCGCGCCGGTTGAACCGGTGACATCCGCACCTGGCTCATTTACACAGATGTTTCGAACACTTGACGCCCAATCCGCGCAAGCTGACAAAGTTGATCCTTCATTTGCGTACCCTGCCGCGACTCCTCAGGCGCAATCTGGAAGCCCGGGTTCGTTTACGCAGATGTTTGGGACTCTCTCCTCCCCTTCTCCGGGACCACCTTCGCAAGTTGAAGCTCGGCCGCAGCAGGGTGGCTCCTTTACGCAGCTGTTCGGTACACTTTCGAATGGACCCGATAAGGTGAGCCCGACAGACTCACAGCCGCCCGGCGTTGCTCCGCGCACTCTCGAGAACGGCGGGGCATCACAGATGTTCTCGCCGCAGCGAGGGGCCCCCAACAGTGCGGGCTCTGCTCCCCCCTACACCCCGGCAGGCGATGCTGGCTATGCGTCTCCTCCCCCTCGAACGCCGATCTCTCCTTCGGCCGGTCCTTCAAGCGGTGGCCTGACCCAACTGTTGCGAACGCTTGATCAACCGTCCCAGCAACCGTCTCGACCCGCTCCGCCGCAAGCTCAAACGGCGTCTTCGCAGCAACCGGGAGCGTTTACCTCAGCGTATGGTACCCTCGACGCTTCCGCTTCCCCAGGCACGTATGCCGAACCTCCACTTAGCCAGGGTTCAGCGAGTCAGGATGCAACGCAAGCCTTTCATCTTCCTACGGCAATCTCCGCCCCGTTGCCTCCTCCAGTGAGCGCCGGACCTAGCGAGTTCACCCGCATTCTGAATGCATCAGCATTTCGCGAGAGCGCGCTTCGAGGGGGCGATTCTGCCGGAACAGAAGCTGCACAAGCGGCTCCCGCCTCGGCTTCATCGGGGATGAAATTCCCTGCAGTGAGCGCTCCCAAGTTGCCCTCGATCTCCGTTTCGCCGCTGACTGTGCCGAGCGGAGGAGGAGGAGCACCTGCGGCACCACATCTAAATATGCAGGTACCGCACCTCGCCGTCCCTAAGGTTCCACAAGTAAAGCTGCCAGACATAAAGACAGCCGCTTCGTCCGCAGGCAAAGTTCAGCAGATGTTGCCTCTTTTGCTAATCCTTATCATTTTCCTACTGCTCGCAATCCTGATTGCCGTAATCTTCCTGATGAAGCGTTAGGTTGCGTTTGGCAGCAGGATGATCAATTCCATCTGCGGGTTGAGCAAATCCGACGGTGCGTAGACTGCGAAGTTACGCGCCCGCTGAACTGCCTCCCAAGCCGAACCACTTCGCTCAATCGAGAAGTACTGGTGCCGCAGCTTTACAGGAATAGCTCGCGGTGGCGTTTCGATGTGCGTGAGACGTATTCCCGGAAGCGCCTGTCGCACAAGCGTTTCGATGTGTGTCGCAGAGCATACCTTGGTCAGCTTTGGAATACGATCGATCAGGTCTGCATCTCGCATATCTGCCGACACAGCAAGGTAAAATCTCGAATTTTCGAAATATGCATCCTTGTCAATTGAGGCGGCGTAGATCGTCTCTCGAAGCATTTTGAGGGGAATCGCAATGAAATTACTTGGAACCACCGTCTCGAGCATCAATCGGATCAGTCGATCGAGTTCGAAAAAGCAGGGACCAAGTTGCTCGTGATCGTAGCGCGGAAGATCGCGTGGATCATGTTTTGCGGAAAAAGCGGTCAACGCACCTGCGAGGTCTGACAAGTCACCAAAGAGGATCTCTGGCTGCACGTTCCGTGATTCGAGGTAATGGCGCAAACCCGGCAGATGTGTATTTATTGTGTACAGCAGCCAAAAGTTGGCAACGTCCGACGCGGTGAAGTCTGCCAGCGACTGGTTCTTCTGGCGCCTTCCTCCCGCAAGCTGACTGCTTCGGGTTACCAGTAGTTCGACGATACCGCGAACGATGTTCGTCAGCACGTCGCTTCCGTGCACGTCGATCAGCGACGGAACGTAGCTAGGATCAAGCTTGTACAAGCCCGTTTCTGTCTTGAGGATACGAACGCACGGCAGCAGCACGGACCCCTCAAGGTTTTCTCCTTCTGCCAACAACTGAAGATTCTTGCGTGCGACCTGGACGGGCTTCTCGCCGCTTCCGCTATTCTCATCACGAGTCATCTGCAGATGCGCTAGATAGCGCGTGCTGACACGCCCACGCTGCAACGAGACATTCATGCCGCCATGCAGGTACTGTGGGATAGCCAGATAGAACATGCAGCTACTCCGTCCCTCACGGAAGCAATCTTCCAACACACGAGATGGTGGAGCCGCGTCAGAGGCAGGAATGTCGATCGGCAAAGCGTCTGGAAAAATGCCAGAAGCAACGGAGATTGAAAGCGTACCTTCCGTCAAGGCCTTTCCGTCGATTTGAAGGCGGAGGAAACCCCAGGATTTAGAGGCAAGTGAATCTAGATAGAACCTGACGGTGTCCTCGACAAAGCGCTCTTGTGCCTGCAGATGCTGAGGCGAGAGAAAGGTGCCTTTGGACCAAATGACGGGTTGGAGTTGGCGCATGTGGGACTCCCGTAGCCTTGTGGACGCTACGCAAGCTTACCGCAAGATTCACAAACGCCTCTCAAAGAAGATAAAGATGCGAAAGGCAGGCTTTGAAATCAGCATCCACGCATGAGAAAAATATTTCTCACCCTCCTGCTTGAAGATGTGAACAAGTTGGGATAGAGTTCGTATCCGAACGGCAAATTGATTTTCTTCTGTCTAGATGACTTTCGAGCAGCAGAAATACTTCGAAAGTCACATGGTTCTCCGGGTCCCGCGGCGCAAACCGAAAAAGTTTCCTACGATCATTCTTCAGAATGAAACTTAATCAGGCCGTTGCGCACTACTATGGTGTGCAGCGGTTCGTATGTAGTAGACATTTTCTCTAGACAGATCTTTGAAGGTATGGTCTCTTTAGTGGCATTGCAAACTTTACAGATTGGGGAACATTATGGCCGAAAGTACACAGCATAAACTCGATCGAGTCAGATCGCCGCGCGTTCACATCACATACGACGTTGAGGTCGGTAACGCGATTGAGATGAAGGAACTGCCGTTCGTCATGGGAGTTCTTGGCGACCTGACTGGCCAGCCTGAGACCCCTCTTGCAGCACTCAAGGATCGCAAATTCGTTGAGATCAATCCAGATAACTTCGACAGTGTTCTGAAGGGAATGGCACCTCACCTCGCATACTCTGTAGACAACAAATTGAGCGACGATCCCAACGCTGGTCAAGTGAAGGTTAATCTCCATTTCGAAAGCATGGATGATTTCTCGCCCGAAAACGTTGCCAAGCAGGTCAAGCCACTGAAAGAACTGCTTGATCTCCGCACGAGACTGTCGGACCTGCGTGGCACGTTGCAAGGCAACGACAAACTCGACCAGATGCTCTTCGACGCAGTGTCCAGCACGGAGGATCGCAACAAGCTTCGCGCAGAGGTTGGGTCCAAGGCTGAGGAGGTTCCAAATGAGTAGTGCCGCGAATCCAGTAGCTAGTGCAGCAGCAACAACGGCCGAAACTGGAGAAGTTTCTCTCCTTGACCAAATCGTTGCTCAAGGCCGCTTCAGCCGCGAAGCTGGCGACCTCGAACGTGGAAAAGACCTTGTAAAGGAGTTTGTCAGCCAGGTTCTTGATGGCGCCATGACCTTGAGCAAGGATGCCGAAGCGACGATTAGTGCTCGTCTCGCGCAGATCGACCGCTTGATCTCCATCCAATTGAACGAGGTCATTCATCATCCATCCTTCCAGAAGCTGGAAGCGACGTGGCGTGGCATCAAGTACCTGATGGATCAGAGCGAGACCAACGCGATGCTCAAGATCAAGGTCTTGAATGCCTCGAAAAAGGATCTTCTGCGTGACTTGCAGCGCGCTCCCGAGTTCGACCAAAGCGCTCTTTTCAAGAAGGTCTACGAAGAAGAGTTCGGCGTGTTCGGCGGTGCTCCCTTTGCAGCGATGGTGGGCGACTACGAGTTTGGCCGTGGTCCAGAAGATCTGGAGTTGCTAGAGAAGATCGGACAAGTCGCTTCGGCTGCTCACGCTCCCTTCCTGTCGGCTGCTTCGCCGCAGTTGCTGAATCTTAGTGACTACACCCAGCTTGGAGCGCCTCGGGACATGTCGAAGATCTTCGATAGCACCGAGTATGCCAAGTGGAAGTCATTCCGCCAGTCTGATGACTCTCGCTATGTGGCCCTTACTCTGCCGCATATTTTGATGCGCCAGCCCTACGGTCAAGACACGAAGCAGATCGAAGCTTTTGCGTACGAAGAGGCTGTAGACGGCCGCGATCACTCCAAGTATCTCTGGGGCAATGCTGCCTTCGGTCTTGCTGCGCGGATGACCAATTCCTTCTCAAAGTCGGGTTGGTGCGCTGCTATACGTGGCGTTGAGGGCGGTGGCCTGGTTGAAGGCTTGACCGCACATAACTTCACAACGGACGAAGGCGATGTCGCTTTGAAATGTCCCACGGAAGTTACAATCACCGATCGGCGTGAGAAAGAACTCGCCGACCAAGGTTTCGTTCCACTCGTTCACTGCAAGGGAACGGACAAGGCCGCCTTTTTCAGTGTTCAGACCGTCAATAAACCCAAGTTGTACGACAAGCCGGAGGCAAATGCGAATGCCCGTCTTTCCGCACAGCTGCCGTACATCATGGCCATGTCGCGTTTCGCACATTATCTAAAGGCGATGATGCGTGACAAAATCGGCAGCGCGATGAGCCGTGCCGAAGCAGAGAAATTCCTAAATCAGTGGGTCAATCAGTATGTACTCGCTGACGATACTGGAAGCGCGGCAGCAAAGGCGAAGAGGCCTCTGCGCGAAGCACGTATCGAGGTGATGTCGGTTCCAGGAAATGCAGGTGCGCTCCGCGCAGTCGCGTTCATGAGACCGCATTTCCAACTGGATGAGTTGACGGTGTCTCTGAGACTGGTTGCCGAACTGCCCGCTCCTGCTAAATAGCAGACGAGAGCGGTCACTTGCAAAACGTCTTTCCACTATTTTCGAAGCATCAACACGATAAAAGGAGAAATCATGGCCGTAGACTTTTTTTTCAAGCTTGCTGGTATTGATGGTGAATCAGTAGATGACAAACACAAGAACGAGATAACAGTGATGTCCTTCAGTTGGGGTGCTAGCCAGACTACCTCGGTCTCAGGATCGGGCGGCTCCGGCGCTGGCAAGGCCACGCTTGCAGACCTCTCCATCATGAAGAACTATGATGCGGCGAGCGCTCCGATGTACAAGGCACTCTTGCTTGGAACCCACATCGCAACTGGTGTGCTTACGGCCGTAAAATCGGGCGCCGATGGCAGCCCTTTCCTTACGATCTCTCTGGGCGAGGTTTTTGTTACCTCCATTCAGATCAGCGGATCAAGCGAAACTCCGATGGAGAGCGTTTCCTTCAGCTACAACACGATTGAAACGCAATACTCGCAGCAGGATGAGACTGGCAAGCTGAATGCAAAGGCTGCTATCTCGTATGACCTGAAGGCTAACAAAGTAAGCTAGGCTGGTTCATGACTGCGTTGGATTTGTACCGTAACGGTGAGCTGAAGGAAGCAATCAAGGTGCTTGGTGAAGAGCTGAGAAGTCATCCGCTCGACGCCAAGCGCCGTACTTTTCTGTTTGAACTGCTTTGCTTTGCGGGGAACTTTGATCGCGCAGAGAAACAGCTTGACGTTCTTGCCGATTCAAGCACTCAGGCTGCTGCTGGTGCATTGATGTATCGAAGTGCGCTTCATGCTGAACGAACGCGCCAGGACCTTTTTGCCAAGCGAACCTACCCGGAAGCGATCTCTTCAGGCGAATCACAAGCAGGGACATGGAATGGAGAAAACTTCTCCTCACTTCATGATGCAGATCCGAGAATTGGCGCCAATCTCGAGGTATTTATCGCAGGCAGCTACACTTGGATTCCCATGAAGTACATGGAAAATCTCGAAATTGAAAAGCCTGAAGGCCTACGGGATTTGATCTGGGCTCGAGCACGCGTGCAGACTAGCTCGGCCTTCCGTCTCCAAGACCTCGGCGAAGTTCTTCTGCCGGTGCTCTCTCCCTTCAGCTTTCAACAGGCTGATGAAGTGGTGCAGCTCGGACGTTCAAGCGTGTGGGAGATCTCTAATACTGGCGTTGAAACGCCCTTTGGCCAAAAGCTGATGTGGATCGACGGCGAAGAAATCCCGCTGCTTGAGATACGCAGCATCGATTGGAACTCGAACGCGGAGGACCTCACCGATGCCCCTGCGTGAGGATCTGCTCGAACCAATCGCGGGCGACAATCCTTCCGGTGCGAATCTCTATTACGACAAAGTTTTCGACCAGATTAAGGAAGCCCGAACGGAAGATCAGGAGATCGGTTCGGCAGGTGCCTGGGAGCGAACACTCAAGAAGGCTGATCATATTCTTGTAATCAAGTTGGCCGGAGAAACGCTTGCCAAAAGGAGCAAGGATCTCCGATTGGCCGGTTGGCTTGTTGAATCTCATCTAAAACGTGAAAGCATCTCGTTACTCGCACCGTGCTTCGAGCTCTTATGGAAGCTGCAGGAGAATTTCTGGCCTACCTTCTATCCGGAGATCGACGAAGACGGCGATCTTGGTCTGCGCGTAAGCAGTGTAGAAAGCGTCATCAACCGTGTAGATTTCCTGGTTCGGAATGCCGCAATCACAACCGGTGGATTAAGCATGCTGCAGTACAAGGAGTCACGTCGCATTGGGTTCGAGACTGACGCCAACACAAATGAAAAAAAAGCAGCGAGGCAGGATGCAATTAATCAAGGCTTGGTCGTTGGCGAAGACTTTGACTCGAGCTTTGTAGCCACTCCCAAATCGTTCTACACTTCGACTGAAAATGCGTTGCAGGAAGCACTCACAATCCTTGATGACCTCGGGCGGTTTCATGAAGAAAAATACGGTGATGACTACCCAAACATGGGTAAGTTGCTCACCTCGATCGAAGAAGTCAAACAGGTAGTTTCAGTACTACTCAACGAGAAGCGGAAGATAGAGCCCGATGTCGTCGTCGTGGAAGCTCCTCCACCTGTCGAACCTGAGATTGCCGCCGCGCCCGCGCCTGTTCAAACTCCTGCAACTGCCGGCGCAAGCCTCTCTCAGGCGGCAGCTATTCCTGAAGTGGCTATCACACCTGCAATCGCAACCGTACCGGTCAAAGTCTTCTCGAGCGTCCCTACCAACTCCAACGAAGCATATGAGGCGATCATTACTTGTGCGGAGTTTTTGAGAACGGAAAACGGACAGTCCCCCGCACCATACCTGGTCTGTTCCGGTCTTCGTTTCGGCGAGACACGCCGGGAAGGAGCAAAACCTGCACTCGATTTTGCAATTGCGCCGACCACCGAGACACGTCAGACCTTACGTCGTCTCGCGAACGAATCAAAGTGGGACGAGTTGATGAAGCTCAGCTTGAAAACGCTCGCGGAGCCTTGCGCTCGTGCCTGGCTTGATCTTCAGAGATATATTTGGCGCGCTGCAAATGAGATGAAGGCGCCAGCAATCGCGACCGCTGTGGTCACAACGGTCAGGGGTCTTCTCTCGGATGTTCCCGAGGTACGCACGTGGATGCTGGATGACGACACTCCTGTGGCTAATCCGGAGACGCAGCAGTGGATCGACGCAGAGATTCTGCCGCCGCCTCCGTCGCCCGTCATCGTGGATGCAGTTGTAGTTGAGCCGGTCGTGACGTTCGCTCCGGTGACAAGTACGTCGAACGGAACGGAGCCGAAACCGCCGGAGATCTATGACACCGCGACGGAACTTCTCAAGCGGGGTAAAACCGGGGAAGCTATCACGCTCCTTGTTCGAGATGCGGAACTGCAGCCAACCGGGCGCAAGCGATTCCAGCGCCGCGTTCAGGTGGCCCAGCTATGCATGGTCGCAAAGCAGGATCCAATCGCCTACCCAGTCCTGATGGAGATCTCCCAGGAGATCGAGCGTCGTGGCTTGGAGACCTGGGAAAGTGGCGAGATGTTAGCTCACCCCCTAAGCTTGCTTTTACAGTGTCTGGACCAAAGGAAAAGCACCTCCGAGGATAAGGAAGCGTTGTTTGAACGACTATGTAGGCTCGATCCGCAAGCTGCACTGAGTATGCGCCGTTAGCATTGCGCGGCCACGGTACTCGTAATGGGCGGAAAGGAGAGCTGGATGGCAAAGACTAAGGCAGAAAATCTCGTAACACAATCACTCCTCGACCGGCTCTGCGATGTCGAGGACTGGCCGACCACCCGCCATAACTCAATGCGTCTCTATCGTGAGTCCGTTAAGCGAGACGTGGAGAATCTTCTGAACTCTCGACGACCGCCTATGCCAGAGTTGCACCGCTATCCCAAGGCAGCAATGTCGGTGGTGAACTATGGATTGCCCGACATAAACTCTTACTCCGCTTCCGGAACGGATCAAAACGCTTTGCTTAACGCTATGATCCAGACACTTCGTATCTTTGAGCCGCGAATTCAGAATCTGCGAGTTGTTGTCGCTCGTGCAGATACCTTGACGCGTAGTCTGCGATTTCAAATCGAGGGTCGTATTCAGTTCGACACAGTCATTGAGGATATACAGTTTGATACCGTGCTCGAACTGACGCGCGGCGCGTACGAGGTAAAGTAGGCGATGTCCGAAGAGCTGCTGGAATACTACGAGCGCGAACTTACCTATCTGCGACAAATGGGTGGCGAATTCGCGCGTAAGTATCCTCGCGTAGCCCAACGGCTCTTACTCGATGGAGACACATGTGAAGATCCGCATGTGGAGCGGCTTTTGGAAGGTTTTGCCTTCATGGCAGCCCGAGTCCACCGCAGAATCGACGACGATTTCCCGGAAACCAGTGAAGCTCTCCTGAATATGATTTACCCCGCCTATCTTCGACCCATCCCATCGATGACGATCGTGGAGTGTCTTTCCGATCCTGCGCAGGGGAAGAAGACAGCCGGAGCACGGGTTCCACAAGGGACGGCATTAGTTTCAAAGGCAACAGTTGATGGCCTGCCATGCCGCTTTCAGACCGCATACGACGTTGATCTATGGCCCTTCACGATTGCGGAGGCAGAATGGCGACAGGCGGAGCGCCTGCAGTATCCAGTCCGTTCTACCGGCGATGTTCAAGCAATCGCCGTTGCACGTCTGCACCTTAAGTGCTTTCCGGATGTCGTCTTTGACGGCTTGCCACTCACCAAACTACGCTTTTACCTCTCGGGCGATGCCAGCGTGGTCTACAACCTGTATGAGATGATCTCCGCAAATTGCATAGAGATACACTTACGCAATCCCAAGAACAGGGCGCAAACGTTTTCACTCGGTCCGGAACATATCACCATGGTCGGCTTCGAGAAGAATGAGAGCGTCATCCCGCACGAACGTAGATCGGCTGAAGGACACCGTCTCCTGCAGGAGTACTTCGCATTGCCCGAGAAGTTCCTGTTCTTTGATCTCCAGGGCTTGGACTTGCTAGGCCAATCAGGCTTCGGCGACGAGGCAGAGATCATCTTTCTGTTTTCGCGTTTCGAGCGTCCTGACCGGCAGCAGGTCATGGAGCTTGGTGTCAGCGCCCGAACCTTTCGCCTTGGCTGCACACCAGTGATCAATCTCTTTCCGCAGACAGCGGAGCCGATCTTGCTGAGTCAGACGAGACATGACTACACCATCGTTCCCGACGGGCGTCACTCAGCCATGATGGAGATCTTCAGTATTAACGAGGTCGTTGCGGCAAATCCAAAGCTTCGCCAGTCTGTCCTGCTTGAGCCCGTGAACGCGCATCGTTATCAAACGAGAGAACAGAAGGAACTCGCCTTCTGGACAGCAAGCCGCCACATGAATCAGCTAGGAGAACGAGAACCGTCAACCCTCACTATATCGATCGTTGATCTCGATGGCCAGATCAAGAACCCAGAAGCTGATGTGCTCACGGTACGATGCACCTGTTCAAACTTTGACCTGCCCTCACGCTTCAACTTCGGATCTCTTGAAGGCGACCTTGAGGCAGTTGCTCATGCCGCTGCAAAGACGATTGTTGTCCTCCGTCGGCCCACCGTCAGCTATGATCCGCCGACTGGCAAGGGGCAGGTTTGGCGACTGATCTCCCTTCTGTCTTTGAACTATCTTTCACTCACAGAAGAGGGAAGAACAGCCTTGCAGGAGATTCTTCGCCTCCACAACTTCACTGACTCGAATCATCATGAAAATCACATCAGCAGCATTCAGCAGATGGAGTGTGCCCCGCACTTTGCTCTTGTGCAATCGGATTACGGCTTGGTTCCTGCACGCGGCACTCGAGTCCAGTTAGATCTGGATGAACAGCAATTTGCCGGCGGCGGAGTCTACTTGTTCGCGGCCGTTCTGGACCGCTTTCTAGCAGGTTATGCCTCGATGAACAGCTTCTCGCAGCTCACGGTGCGCACAAATCTTAGAAAGGAGGTTATGCGGACATGGTCACCGAGAGCGGGCACAAAGGTTTTGCTTTAGAAAGTGACGACGCACAGTTTGCGATGGTGCGACAGATGCTCGAGGATGAGCCCTTCCGCGTAGAGTTTTTTCAGGCAGTGCGCATGCTGCAGCGCATGGAGAAGGGACGAGGCGAAGTAGGGCACTTCGCCCAACCAAAGGATGAGTCGCTTCGCTTTTCCTCGTTGCCGTCCCTTACCTTTCCGCCGAGTCAACTCTTTGACATCGAGCGAATGTCGACCGGACAGTTGAAGATGACTGTCCAATTTATGGGACTGACCGCGGCTCTGTCTGCCTTGCCATCCATCTATACCGAGATGGTCTTAGTCCGAATTCGCGAAAAAGATCACGCGATGGCTGACTTCTTTGATATTTTCAACCATCGCATTATTTCGTTTTTTTACCGCGCTTGGGAGAAGCATCACTTCTTTGTCGGTCTGGAGGCCGATCGGGATGACAAGCTAAGCCTCAGGCTTCTCGATTTTCTAGGCCTTGGAACAGAGGGACTACGTGGACGCGCCATCATTCCGGACCGCACCTGCATTTATTATGCCGGCCTGCTCGGGCGTCACATTCGTACCGCGGATTCGCTGCGGCAAATACTAGAGGACTATTTTGACGTTCCAGTAGAGATAAATCAGTTCGCAGGTACATGGCGCCTCCTCCCTGAGGAGAATAAGACTTTCCTGTCGGGCAGCGGACGTCTCAGCGAACGACTCGGCTTCGGCGTAGTGACCGGTGAGGAGGTATGGGACCAGCATGGCCGCATCCGTGTCTCGCTCGGGCCCATGAGTTTTAAGCAGTATGTTGAGTTCTTACCTGGAAAACCGGGCTATCGTGATCTGGCAGGATGGTTGCAGTTGTACTCGGACGGGGCCTACGAAACAGAGGTGCAGTTGATCTTGAAACGCGACGATGTTCCCGCGTGTGAGCTTGGAGGCAAGGGAGAGGTATCCCCCCAGCTTGGGCTCGTGAGTTGGCTAAAGACAAAACCAAAGAAAACAGATGCGGGCGAAGCGACTTACCTCCTTGCCTGATACAAAGATTCGTACAAGATAGCGGAAAGAAAGGCTACACACCATGAGCTTGAATCTGAAATCACTGATTGCGAAACTGAACGACACAACCCGCAGCGTGCTCGAATCGTCCGCCGGACTCTGTATGTCTCGCACGCACTACGACATTGAGATCGAACACTATCTCGTCAAAGCGCTCGAGAGCAGCGATAACGATATAGCCGCAATCCTGAAGCATTACGGAGTGGATAAGTCGCGACTTGCAGCCGAACTGCAGCGCAGCCTCGACAACCTGAAGACCGGCAATGCACGTTCCCCGGCGTTCAGCCCTCAGCTCGTCAAAATGCTTGCCGAAGCCTGGACAGTTGCCAGCATCGAATACGATGCAGGTAGCGTCCGCACTGGCTTCACCATGCTGGCCCTACTCACGAACGAAGAGTTGGCCCGAGTCGTCAAAGACATCAGCAAGGAACTTCAGCGGATCGAGCCAGAGGGTCTGCGTAAAGACTTCTACACTATCGTCGCAAATTCGCGCGAGGTACAGGCTGCTCTCAAGTCCTCTGGCGGTACTGGTGATCAGACCACGAATGATGGTCCTGTTGCCGGCAAAGGCAAGACCCCGAATCTCGATGCCTACACCGTGAATATGACGGAAAACGCAAAGGCCGGCAAAATTGATCCGGTTCTTGGCCGCGATGCCGAAGTTCGGCAGATGATTGATATCCTCATGCGCCGTCGTCAAAACAATCCCATCCTGACCGGTGAAGCTGGCGTAGGAAAGACGGCGGTCGTCGAAGGACTGGCGAACCGCATCGTTCAGAATGAAGTTCCTCCGGCTCTTAAAGATGTTCGTCTGCATAGCCTCGATCTTGCTCTCCTGCAGGCTGGAGCGAGTGTCAAAGGTGAGTTCGAAAACCGCCTTAAAGGGTTGATCAATGAGATCAAGTCCTCTACCGAAAAGATTATTCTTTTCATCGATGAGGCTCACACGATGATTGGTGCCGGAGGCACAGCCGGGCAGAACGACGCCGCCAACCTCCTCAAACCGGCGCTTGCCCGTGGAGAACTGCGAACGATTGCCGCGACGACCTGGTCAGAATACAAAAAGTACTTCGAAAAAGATCCCGCCCTGGCTCGCCGGTTCCAAGTTGTCAAGGTCGAGGAGCCCACCGAAGAAGTCTGCTGCACCATGCTGCGAGGAATCGTCGCTTCTCTCGAAAAACATCACGGCTTGCGTATTCTCGACGAAGCAATCGTCGCAACAGTCAAGCTTTCTCATCGGTACATCGCCGGTCGTCAACTGCCTGACAAAGCGGTCAGCGTTCTCGACACGGCCTGCGCCCGGCTCGCACTTGGCCATAACTCAATGCCTCCAGCGCTTGAAGATGTCACGCGTCACATCGATAGCCTCGTCGTGCAGAAGCGTGTACTCGAGCGAGAGAACATCATTGGTGCTGATCACGGCGAGCGTCTCGCAGAGATCGAAACCAAGATGGCGTCGGGCAAGGCAAAGCTGGAAGAGTTGACCGAGCGATGGGAGAAGGAGAAGACGCTCGTCTCTGGCATCCGCGCGCTGCAGATCAAGCTCGAAGCGGATATGGAGAAAAACAAAGAGACCAGCCCTGATGAGCGCAAAAAATTAGCGGAGCTTGAATCCGAATTAGCTGCTCTTCAAGGCGAGCACGGACTTATGAGCGTGTCGGTCGATGCACAGATCTGCGGTGCAGTCATCTCAGCATGGACCGGGATTCCTCTCGGTAAGATGATGAAGGACGAGATCTCTACCGTCCTCACCCTGGACACTCACTTGATGAAGCGGGTCATCGGCCAGGACCACGCGTTGGCTAAGATTGCCCAGCGGATCATGACGTCTCGCGCCAACATGGACGATCCGGTCAAGCCAGTCGGCGTCTTCATGCTCGTTGGACCAAGCGGCGTCGGAAAGACGGAGACCGCCATTGCACTCGCTGACCTGCTCTACGGTGGCGAGAAGAACATGATCACGATTAATATGTCGGAGTTTCAGGAAGCCCATACCGTCTCCACGCTCAAAGGCTCGCCTCCGGGCTATGTCGGCTACGGTGAAGGTGGTGTGCTCACCGAGGCGGTTCGCCGTCGCCCCTACTCCGTTGTCCTGCTCGACGAGTGCGAGAAGGCTCACCCCGATGTCTTGGAACTTTTCTTTCAGGTTTTTGATAAAGGGCGCATGGAAGACGGCGAAGGTCGCGAGATCGACTTCCGCAACACCATTATTCTCCTCACCAGCAACGCCGCGACAGACACGCTGATGAAGCTATGTGCTGATCCGGAGACCATGCCGAATGACGACGGTCTGCTTGCCGCTATGAAGCCGGAACTCAACAAGATCTTCAAGCCCGCCTTTCTTGGGCGCATGCTGATTGTGCCCTATTTCCCCGTACGCGACGAAGCACTGAAACAGATCATTCGTCTCAAATTGGGTAAGATCCAACGTCGTTTGCTCGAAACGCACAAAGTCACGATGAAGTACGACGATCTCCTTCTCAATGAGGTAGCATCACGTTGCACCGAAGTCGAGAGTGGCGCTCGCAATGTCGACAACATTCTTTCTAACACCATGTTGCCTGAGATCTCACGTCAGATCCTCGGGCGCCTGGCGGAAGGAGTAGCAATCGAAACGATCGACATCTCCGTAGAAGGTGGCAAGATGGTGTATGACTGGGACGAAGCGCTGCAGCCGGCTTAAGCATCGGCCCCGATCTTTGGGGCCGCGTACTCTTCAAACTAGACAAGAAGTTCGAAACAAGCGTATCGGAGCAGGTGACCATGCCGCAAGCACAAGCCGAAAGGCTGATGAAGTTTACAAGTCCGCTGGGCCAGGATGTCTTGGTGATTGAGGCGTTGGAGGGGGTGGAGGGAATCTCCCGCCTCTTTGACTTTCAGGCAGAACTCCTCGCTGACACTGGGACGACCATTGATCCTGCGCAGCTGATCGGCAAGAACGTCACGGTCGAAATAGCACTTGTGGACGTGCAGGGAAGCCGCTACGTCAATGGTATTGTCGCTGCTTTTGAACAAACCTCGGGTGATACCGACTTCGATAACTACCGGGTCCACATCGTACCTTCCCTTTGGCAGCTAACCCTTAGCTCAAATTGCCGCGTCTTTCAGAGCGAGACGGTCATGGCCATCATTAGGGCAGTCTTCGAACCGTACGGCATCAGCATGGCAGATAAGACCGAAGGTTCGCTTCAAGCGCTCGACTACTGCACGCAATACTTTGAGACGGACTTCAACTTCATCTCGCGTCTGGCGGAGCAGCATGGCATCTTCTATTGGTTTGAACACACCGAGAGCGATAACAAGGTGTACTTCAGCAATGCCAGAACGGCCTATCAGGATTGCGAACTGGTAAGCACCATCACCTTCGCCCCAAATTCTGGCAAAGGACAGGACCGCTATGTCTCTTCGCTCGAAGAGTTTAGCTCTACCGCAACCATGGTAACCGGCAAGCATAGCACCCAGGACTACGACTATCGTTCCTATCAGGTACACAAGGCCGATGCACAGAACAGCGTAAGTCCTTTTGTAAATAATGCTTACGAACGATATACCTATCCTGGTGGAGAAGAAGGCTACGTAAAAGAAGTAGGTAAAGCGCTGTCGACCCCGAACCATGTAGCGGGATTTCTGACCGCACGCACGAATGCGAGCGATGCAGGCGCAGAGATCTTTCACGGAAGCTCCAGCGCGCGAAGCTTTGCCAGTGGCTACACCTTTACCATGAAGGACCATCCCCGCGACGACTGGAATCGCAAGTACCTACTCACGCAGATCAGCCATCAGGTCGAGCAGGTTCCATCCTATCGAAGCACCGGAGTGGGACAGCGAGCGGACTATGTCAATCGCTTCTCCGCAATATCAAGTGATACCGTCTTCCGGCCGCACTACACTACGCCAAAGCCGGTCATTTATGGTCCTCAAACAGCAATGGTAGTTACCGCCTCTGGTGAGGACATTCATCTTGATAAGCTGGGGCGTGTATGTGTTCAATTCTTCTGGGATCGCCTCCGAGCGGCCAACACGGTCGATAACACCTGGTTGCGTGTTGCCCAGCCATGGGCAGGCAGCGGGTGGGGAACCTTCTTCTGGCCTCGTGTTAAGGATGAGGTGATTGTTCAATTTATCAACGGTGATCCAGATAATCCAATCGTTGTTGGCTCTGTCTACAACGGTGTCAATATGCCCAAGTATGCATTGCCGGACATGAGCACACGCTCGGGCCTGGTCACTCGCAGCAGCAAGGGCGGTGCTGCAGCCAACGCGAATGAGATTCGCTTCGAAGATAAAAAGGGAAGCGAGCAGATCTACCTGAACGCTGAAATGGATATGGACCACCGAATCGAGAATGATCATCGACGCTATGTCGGTGGCAAGGATTCGTTAATCGTAAAAGGCGCTCAATACGACGACATCACCGGCGATCGTCACAGTAACATGCAAGCTAACCTGGTCGAGAAGATTGGCCAGAAAGCCGACCTTGATGTCGGAACAGACATGAACCATAAGATCGGTCAAAACTACTCGCTCAAGGTGGGGCAGAACCACGGCGAGAAAGTCGGGATGAATTATGCAGTTGATGCCGGCATGGAGGTTTACGTCAAGGGAGGGATGACCGTTGTCATAGAAAGTGGGATGGCCTTGACGTTAAAAGGGGCGGGCGGTTCCATCACCATCGATGCTATGGGCGTATCGATAACTGGAACAATGGTCCTGATCAATAGCGGCGGCGCACCCGTTGCCGGAAGTCCGGCGACGCTTACAGATCCTGGTGCCCCTACTGCTCCCGACCAGGCCGACGATGGTACCAAGGGCGGTAAGATGTAGCTCGCTTCATTCGGCGGCAAACTTCTCCTAAGCTGACCCGAGAGGGAATTAGAAATACGGTGCAATTTGACGGAACCTAATGAACAATCCGGCTCTGCATTGACCTTTCCAACGGTTGGACGTTGGCGTGTCACTGCGTTACCCGGCGGATGGATGTACATTGCGAAGTTTGGCATCAAGCAGATGACGGCAGACCCTCTTGTCATCCCAGCCAATGTGAGTCTTGGCGAGGACACGCTCTCAGCGCCGGATGGTCTGCCGGCCTACATCGCGGCACAGGAAAAGCTGATCCAGAGTCACCTGTTACTTCCCAGAATGGCTGGCCCGCAACTTATGCCGTTCGCTGGCGCTGATGAGGCTTACCTCTTCTTCGTTCGTCATACGCCCAACGAGGCAGGCAACATGATTCACGTGCAGCAATATATTCGCGCTGGTCTCTGGGTCGGAATCATCACCCTCACCACGCTTGAATCACAGTTGCAGGCAGTACGCCCTGCCTACGAATCCTTCGCGAAGGGCCTTCGAATTATCCCTTTGCAGGAAGCCTCTGTCCCACGCTAACGCAAGGACAGCTTATCAATTCATCGCGTTTCCTTGAGCGATAGCACCGTCGTAACGGTCTTTGTACAGCAAATAGTGCTCAGCTATTCGCAATAAGCCATGCCTTCGTTTTGTGTTGACGGGGTATGGGAGCTTTTGTATGATCGGCCATGATTTCAACTATTACTTTTTTAATTGCTCCTCCCGCAAATTGGGAAGGTTTGTTTTTCTATCTGCTGTTACTTAGTTGCGATATGAAGGTGTCTCATGGCTTCGGTTCGCCAGATTTTGCTCTTTGTTGTTCTGCCGTTTTCTCTGCCTTTACTTACTGGTTCCGCTTCTGGAGAAGTAAAGAAATCATCCCCCTCCTCCTACACGGATCGACAGTGGACTCTACCCCTTGCATTCGAGCAAAATGAAGACCAGATGCCCGATGGCATTGGCTTCATCGGCCGGACGCAGCGCTATTCCGTTGGGATTGGTCGCAAAGATCTTCGCTTCTCTATACCCGGCGACCGGACCTCATCCTCCGTAGTACTAAGCCTGAAGGGAAGTGATGCAGGCGCTCCAATTGGCATCACGCCGGTACCATTTCTCACCAACTACTATCTAGGCTCCGATCCCTCAAAGTATCGTCATGGAATTAGGAACTATAGCCGAGTTGGCCTAAGTCGCGTCTATCCAGGTATCGATGCTGAATTCTACGCTGCCGGAGACGCCATCGAGCACGACTTCATCGTTGCACCTGACGCAAACGCAGACTTGATTGCCATGCAACTTCGTGGAGCATCCCGAACGACATTATCCAGTCGTGGCGAAGTGCTGATCTCCGTCGAATCGGGAGAGTTGCGCTTCAAGAAGCCAGTAGCCTATCAGGAGAGCGCAGCCGGTAAGCGCATCGAAGTGGCCGCGACATTTCTATTGGAGCAAACAATCGATGGTCAGGATTTGCGCTTCAAGTTAGGCACCTATGATCACTCTAAAAAGTTGATCATCGATCCTGTTATTGTCTACTCGTCATTCGTTGCAGGCACCGCCGGATCGACTGCAAGCGCTATCGCAACTGATCCCATCAACGGCATCTTCATTGCTGGAACGACAACTTCGGCAGCGAACACCTTTGCTCCTACTCCTGTCACCAGCACAGCTACGCCGATCACGCCTGTAGCTAACTGTGGAACAGCATCATGTGCCAATAACGCTTTCATAGCTAACTTCTCCAACAATGGGTCCGGTATAGCGCTACAGTGGATCACCTACGTTGGCGCGACTGATCCCGCCTCTACAATTGCCGTCTCTTCTATTGTCGAGAACACGGCAGGTGTTTACATTGGCGGCTACACCAATGACTCTGCAATCGCGGCCGGCCCAGCCACAACCGCCTCCAATCCAAGTACCGCGGGCGGCTACGTCGGCTACATCTCTACTCTCGCACCTACGACCGGAACACTTACTGCAACAGCGCTTGTCTATACGGATGCTGATCCCGCCAGCGCCAATAGCAACTCGGTGCAAACATTGGCTCTGGACGGCTCAGGAAGTCTTTATGCTGCTGGCACCCTCGGCTCTAAGACGACAGCGGCGCTTGTACTTACACCCTCTGCGGATGCTTTTCCTATTACACCGATAATGACAGCCCAGGTAAATGCGCCTCCGTCGCCTCAGGTGCCCTCATTACCTGGAAATGCGTATGTCCTAAGAGTGTCGACAGCTTCCTCTTTCAGCGACTCAAGTATTAATCATCTCGTCATTCCTGCCTACTTCTCCTACATTCAAAACACTTCGCAGATCAACGGGATTGCCGTCGATGCACTCGGTTCCATCTACTTAGGCGGTCAGACTCTCGGGAGCTTCAGTCTGCCGAACGCTACAGCAACCAACAGCGACACAGGCGGCACCACCTTTGACGCCTTTGAACTAACATTTCAAGATGTTACGGTCTCACCGGCAACAAGCAACTCCTCCGTAGTTACAGGGTTTAGTTGGATCGATGGAAACAAAGATGACACAGTTGCAGGGCTTGCAATCGATCTAGCAGGAAACAGCTATCTCTTCGGAAATACAGCCTCGACGAACCTTGCTACGACTGCTGGTGCTATCCAGGGCACTGGTGTCGATACGGTCGCCAACGGCTTTATTGCGCAGTTGCCTCCTGCGCAATTGGCAAGCACCCCTCCCTTGATCCCTGTGAATGGAGTGCCACCGACAGTTTTGACATACCTCGGCGGCAGTGGATCGACCGACACAATCTCTGCCGGAACGTATGCGAATGGGACCTTGTTCATCACCGGGCAGACGGATGCCCCGGCTATCACCGCTGCACCGGCAACTGCGTTTGCAGGTGTAGTTACGACAACGGGCACAAGCAGTACACCCTTCGTCCCGCAAGCTATGGTCTTCGGGATGGATGCGACCACAGTAGCTCCAGCAGGCTCTAAACGGGGCTATCTTGCCCTGCTGAACAGCACGCTGACAGCCGTAAACTATGTTGCCAACATAGGTGGCGCAGGTATCTCTGATTCTGTAGCTGGTGTCGCATTAGATAATGAATCCAACGCCTACATCGTTGCCAATATTGGCTACGACTCTGTTACCGCTTCGACCCCGCCATTTACGCCTTACACCGCCTACCAGACAATCTCGCCCGCAACGTCGTCAAACTCTTCCGCCTACTTGGCGGAGGTTGCGTCCGCGGGACTGAGCGCCAACCTCACCTTTGCTGCACTCACCCCCGGAAGTCCAATGCCGGCGACGATCGGTTTTCCCGATGCAAACAACGCCTCGACCGTCGTCTATACCTGGACCCTCACCCAGGCGCCAAGCACCACATCAGCCATCGCACCGGCGAACGTTGTCATCCAGATCCCCGCACCAAGTGACCCGGCGCTCGTCTATACCAGCGTCACCATTACAGACGTCACGAACTCCGCCGTCCCCGCCATCACCTGTCCGCTGGAACCACAAGGCGCATATTGCGTCATCCCGAGCTATCCCCAGATGACACCCGGCACAAACGACCAACTCAACCTTGTCGTCAACGCGAAGGTCGTCGCCGACCCCGCAGGTTCCACGATCACGGTAATCGCAAACCTCTTTACGGCTGCCTCCGAGTACTACAGCGCGCCTCAGGTAAGCCAGACCCTCTCGGCATTGTTGTCGATCACGCCAGGCGCCACCTTCGGCGCTAGCACGGCAAGCGCAATCAGCAATCCGACAGGCACGCAAAGTACGCAGGTCACCTACGCCTTTACAGTCGCAAACGCCGCAGGCGCAGGCGAGTCAAAGAACACGTCGTTTACCCTCGACCCCTCCGCACTCACCGCCTTACCCACTGGCCTCAATCTCTCCGTACCAACAACAACTTTGTCCGGAGTCACCAACACTCCAACCTGCACCTCAACCGGCTGCACGGGCATCGATCTTCCTGGTGGCGCCAGTCTTACCTACACAGTGGTTGGAACCTATCCAGACTCAGCCGTAAGCTCCACGTCTGCTTCGAGTCTTATCTCCTCTGCGTTTGTTGTGAGTTCCAGCGGCTATCAATCAACAGTTCCGAATCAGAGCATCACTGCAAACACAACCGTGCAGCGCAGCGTTCACCTCGCGCTGACCACCAGCTTCAGCGCTCTTCCAATTGGACAGCTTGGATATAACCTCAAGGTTCCACTGACCTACATGGTCCTGATCACCAATAGCGGACCAAGCACCTCCAGCGGCCATGATCAACTGACGCTCACCCTTCCCGCTGGATTCACCGCAACAGGCGGCGCGGAGATCACGTGCCTTACTTCCTTCACCACCTGCACCATCCCAATCATCCCTGCAGGATCAAGCGTCACATATACGCTCACGGGGTCGTTCCCCGATACCTCTGCGAACATGAGCGTCAACGGCATAGGCAGTGCAGGTCTGCAGGCAGAGAATTTCAGTGCAGCAGCAACGCTCAACCTAGGATTTGCGGTTGAAACAGGTGGACCGCCGACCGACTACATCTCGTCGAACTCCATCATGGTGCAGCGGACTGCGAACCTGACGATCAGCACGCACTCCCTCACCCCTCTTCTCACCACAGCATCGTGCAGCAGTGGCGCTCCCGGTTCATGCGTATACATGCACAATTCCGGCGACACTGCCGACCAACTCGGCTACGCCGTCACGATTGACAACGCTGGCCCGGACACTGCCACCGGAGTCATACTCACGATTGATCTCCCGATAGCGCCACCAACACCAACTCAGACACCGGCACAGCATCCCTTGCCCGTCCTCAATCCGACAAAGGCGTTCGGAACACCGGACTTTGGGACGATGCTGTCCTGCACCATTCCTGCAAGCACCAACCAGTACGTTTGTACCGGCAACATTCCAGTCGGTACATCGGTTGCCACGATTAGCGGCAGCGGAACCTTTGACTCAGCTACCGTCCCGCTGAGTACGGCAACGATCACCACTGGCAGCGCGGGGGGCACGCTCGGCAGCATCGTCATCACTGAGAATGCAAACGGCGCTCCCGCACCTCTAACTCTGCCTTCCATCGAGATCGATCGCGCCGCGCACCTTGTCATCACGAAGACTGTCACTCTTTCGGGTACGAAACCACTCTCACCCATCAACCTCGATGAGAACTCCTCCTCCACTACCTGTGGAGTCAACGACTGCTTCACCGCGGCCCTTCAGATCGCCAACACGCCGCTCAATGATGTCCCTGGCGTCACGCTAACGGACGTGCTGCCGAACTACTTCCGGTTCGTTCAGCTTCCTTCGGCAGCCGCCAACTGCACCATCGGGGGAGTTGCCCCCACCCTGGCCTATCGCACTCAGGCGTTACCCGTGGCAATGATGTGTGCCATTGGAACAGTCTCCGCAGGAAGCAGCGCCGTGCCCCCGCCAGTTCCTCCGCCCCCGTTCACGCTTACCTACACGGGCAAGTTCGTCGACAACGGCATCAACGCGGATATCACCGGAACGATGCCCTCGAAGCAGTCGCTCGTTAACCCGGTCACCTCACTGCAATCAGCCGTCGCGACCACCACGCTCGCCATAGATCCCAGTCCGTCGGCACTTCCCAACAATCACAGCGCAGCCTCCCCCATCGCCATCGAACGCCTTACCCATCTCGTTCTCCGCAAGACGCGCAACGACTCAGTAGCGACAGCCCCCTCTACCTTTGTTTTGGCCTATCCAAATCTTGATGAGAAGACGAGCGCCACACCCTTCGGTACTAACGACGAGATCGAGTATGACGTCGCTGTCGGTAACGCCGGTCCCAACATCGCTGTCGGCGTGCAGTTCACCGAGCAACTCCCGCCCTACTTCACCCTCATCAACTACTATCTGGCTTCAGGAGTCTCGCTCAATCCTGATACCGGCGCAAATATGGCTCCCGCCTCGCAGCTTCCGCACAACAATCTCCTCTGTTTCTCCGACGCGCCCGGAGGAACACCCCTCACCATGCCGTACCAGACCGGAGCCGCTGGCAAGAGCATCGTCTGCAGTTACGGCACTCCCGCTTCCGGCGCGCCAACCTCCCCGAATTACCAGTCCCTTCCGGTAGGTTCCTCCAAATCCGGTGCACCTGATAATGCGACCTCCATCGAATTTATTTACCAGGGCAAATATCAGGACAATGCTCCCGGCATAGACAATCTCGGCCTCAACGTAAGTTCAACCCAGATCACGTCCCAGCCAGGCGAATCCACGACCTCCTCGACACTTGAGGTGGATACCGATCTCGACAATAAGAGCATTCCTGTTCCTGCGTACTCCATCCAGCGAGCAGCCCACCTCACACTCGTCGGCACTCCTCGTCAGCTAACGATCGCCGAGCAGGAACTCCCAAGCCTGCCAAACATGCCTTCCATGATTGCGCAGGCGGCGCCAAGCTCCTTGCCGAACACATCTCCCGTATATAACTGCATTCGCTACAAGGTGCTCATCCAGAACAGCGGGCCCAACATCGCCCGTCAACCGCAATTGACCATCGTCAAGCCTACCGGCATCACCCTCGCCGCTGCCCCTACTGTAAGTACGACGACTCCTGACTCCTCCGTCCTGCCAGATGCTTGTGCCTACACACCTGGTGCAGCCATCGGCTCCGTCATCCCGAGCAGCGCGGGCATAGCGCCCACCTCACAGGTCGCCGGAAACACGCTTGTAGTAGATATCGATGGCTACTTCGGCTTGAACACGCTCGTAGGCAGGAATGCCCAGACAGGCTTCAATATCTCGTACTCCGGTTTGGCCGATCAGGGTGTCAGCGACACCGTCAAAACATCAACGTTCTCAGCCCTCACCGGTGGAAGTGTCACCGTCGTCAACACTCCTTACGGCAGCAACTTCCAGGTAGCGCCGTTCTCTCCAGCTCTCACGCAGCCCGCCAATCTTTCCTTTGGAACCATCACCGCTCCGGGTGCAACGACTCTGGCCCTCAGCTCCGCTGGTCCAGCCCTCCCATCTGGAGCCTCTCCCGATCCGCGCGACAACAAGAAGGTCATCCCGCTCTATCGAGCCGGCGCAGCCCCCACCTTCTACACTCTCGCAACCACGGCAATACCGCAGGCCGGTTCGAACCCCACCGGCATCTGTCTGACGAACGGCAGCTCTGCCCTCGCCGATAGCTTCGCTAAGCCGGAGCGAGCTCTTCTCTGGGCACTCTCCGGTCTCCCAACGGGCACGACAGTCAACCCGGTTCCGAACGCAGCAGCCCCGTACCTCGGCGATATCACGACCAGCCTCACTCCCTTCGCCAAGCCTTCCTACGTCACCCCAGGCGGTCTCCTCCTGCCGTATACCTCCTACGTCGCCATTCCTGCCCCGCAGAGCCAGCCGAAACAGATCTGCGGTCAGGTCAACGGCTTTGCGCCCAACGTGGCTCCTGTAACCGTTGCGGTTCTGGAGCCAGTCAACTTCGCGCCCTATATCAGCTCCAGCACACAGGTAGCCTCACAGACCCCCGGGAAGGGAGTCTCAGAGGTCTCCTTCCTCTTTCCATCCGCCATTCATGACTACAATGACCACGATCCCTGCTATGTATCCGATAGCTCCACCGGAACGCCTCGTGGTATCTGTGACGACAACCTTATCCTCACAACCTGGATCTTCGGTGGTGAGAGCCTCATCCCCAGCCTCAGCCATGTCATTGGGCCGCTTCTGCCCGCGGCCGCCACCGCCTTCGAGACAGCAGCGACGCCTTATGAGGTTCAGGCAAACGCGACCCTCTACGTGCAGGTAGCCGATCAACTCGCCGTACCGATCTACAATAACCCTCCCTATCAGGATTGCGACCCCGGTGATCCGTCCAGTTCTTACACTCCCGTCACCTCGGTCAAACCCTGTCCGATCGACGCATCCCGGCTCGCCGGAACTCCTCCTCAGGAGATAGCCTTCGGCAGCGCCGATGTAACGCTCCTCACGCCCAGCATCAACGGCGGTAGCGGCGGCCTCATCATCCTCCCTCCCGCCTCAGATGCAACCCTGGCGACAACGCCTGTTCAGGCTGGCTACATTACTGCAGCCGCAACCGTTACCTCAGGGCAGACAGTCGGCTTTCAATGGAAGCTGGGTGACGTGATCCCAGCCTCTGGTGGCACCTACAATCTCGCCTGTTTCATGGTCGACGCCGCAACCCAGAACTCTCCGATCGCCTTGGCCATCGGCCTGTCCTGCCAGATTCCGGCGACGATCGTCTATCCTCCTAACCCCACGACCACCACCTCGCCCGCGAACCCCGCAATATATGTCGTCACGACGGGTACAATCAACGCGAGGAACACAAGCCCGTCCTGGGGAACGGCTGCAGTCAGCATCTTGGCCGCAACGCTGCTCCCCCTGCTGCTCTTCCGTCGTCGCGATGTCGATGCGAAACGCTTCAGTCTGTTCGTTATGCTTCTCTTGCTCGGAGGCGCAGTTAGCCTCTCGGGTTGTGGTTCGGGTGTTGGCGTAACTAACATCCCCACCGCAGCAGCAGCGAGCACCTACTTCTTCCGTGCCTCAGCAACACCGATCAAGGGAGGCACCATACTCATCACGGCGCCCTTCGACGTAACTGTCGTTGCAGGAAACTAATGGACACGAAAAGGAGCATGCATCACTGTCCTTCGCTACTGTAAGAAAGGACGTTACGTCACCTTTCGCACAGGATAAAATGCGGCATCGCACTTAACGCAGCTTCGCGAATTTTGAGCAGGGTTCATGGACACACCACTTTCAGTAACCCATATCGGCAAGTATGAAATTATTTCGGAGCTGGGCCGTGGCGGCATGGGCGTTGTTTACCGGGCCGAAGACAAGAACATTGGTCGCGAGGTCGCGATCAAAACACTCACCGAGGCAACGCCGGAACTCCGGCAGCGCTTCCTCGTCGAGGCACGTTCCGGTGTTCTCAATCATCAGAACATCGTCACCGTATACGACTTCGGCGAACAGGACGGTAATCCCTACATCGTCATGGAGTATCTCCACGGCGATTCGCTCGAGAAGGTCCTCCGTCGCGACAAGCCACTTTCCATCGTCGAGAAGCTCGAGATCGTCCGCCAGGTCTGTGAAGGTCTTGGGTATGCCCATCAGAAGGGCGTCGTTCACCGCGACATCAAGCCCGCAAACGTCATGGTTCTTCCCGGTGGCCAGGTCAAGATCGTAGACTTCGGCATCGCCCGGCTCGAAAGCACCTCGGGCCATACGCAGACCGGCGCAGTCATCGGCACCTTCCACTACATCTCGCCAGAGCGCCTTAAGGGCGATCCGTCCGACGGTCGTGCCGACATCTGGGCTATTGGCATCATGCTCTACCAGATGCTCACGGGCGTTCTGCCCTTCGCCGGCGAAGACGTCTCTGCCCTCCACAAGGTCGTCAACGAAGCCTTTCCGCCGCTTAGCAACTACCTCTCGGACTATCCCAAGGGGATCGATCAGGTCCTCGACCGCGCCCTCGCCAAGAGTCCTGATGACCGCTACGCGGCTGCCGAAGAGATGGCCTCCGATATCGAGGCCATCAACGAGGTTCTCAAGCGTGCGCGCGTCGGCGAGATGCTCGGTCACGTCAAGGGCCTGCTCGAGCAGGATCAACTGGCCGCGGCCCGGCCCGTTCTCCTCGATCTGCAGCGCCTCGATCCGCAGAACACCGAGATCAAGCGACTCCTGCGCGATGTGCAGGAACGCATGTCGCGTCAGCAGAAGTCCGAGCAGATCCGGCAGGCGCTGAGTCAGGCCGAAGAAGCCGTCCTCGCGCAGCGTTACGTCGAAGCCCTCGACATCTACAAGCAGGCAGTGAAGATCGATCCGACTGCCCACGGCCTTACTGAAAAGATCGAACATGTTCGCAGCCTGAAGGATAAGTCGGACAAGATCGCCGTCCTCCAACAACAGGCCCGCGAAGCACGTCATCGCAACGACTATACTGCCGCCTACCAACTCATCGATCAGGCTCTGCAGCTGGACGAGCGCAACACTGATCTACGCAACGAAAAAGCCCGAATCGTGCAGGAAAGCGAACGCGCTGCTAAAGAAGGGCAGCGCCGCAAGCTCAAGGAAGCTGGAAGAGAGAAGCTCTCCAGCCGCGCGTTCACCGAGGCTATCCAAAATCTTCGCGAAGCTTTGCAGATCGACCCGACTGATACAGAAGCCCAGCAGATGTTCCAGGAGGCGACTGCCAAGCAGGAAGACGATCGCCGTCGCAAGGTCATCGACCAGATCGTCGCCGAAATTCAGGACAGCGTCTACCGCGGAGAACTCGATCGCAGCCTGGAACTTATCAACCGCGCTCTCGAACGGCTTCCCGCCGAAACTGTTCTCTTGCGCCTGAAGACAGAGACAGAGAAGAAGCTCAAGCAGGAGTCAACGCGGCGTGTCGTCGAAGAGACCTCGATGCAGGTGCAGAACCTCTTCTTCTCGGACCCACAGGAAGCCTTGTCCTGCGTCCAGAAAGCTCTCGATCAGATTCCCGGGGAAGAGGGTCTGCTCCTCCTGCAGGAGCGTGTCGTCGAGCAACTCAAAAAGGCGAACCTCGACGGGCTTCGTTCTCAATATCTAAAACATGCGCAGGCTTCCATTGACGCGGGTCAGTTTGACCAGGCGCTGGCAACCCTCGAGACCGCCACGCTCGATTGTGGTCAGACCCCAGAGATCGTCTATCTCATGGAGTACGCTCGCTCCGAAAAGCAGACCCGCGAACGCGACAAGGCCGCAGCAGAAGTCCTCGCGCAGGCCCAGCAGAAAATCGCCGCTGAAGATCTCGAAGGCGCAGTGGCTATCCTTCGCCCCGCAGCGCAGCAGACGAAGAATGCCGCAGTAGATCAACTTCTTCGCCAGACTCAGGAGCGTCTCGACGAGATCACGCGTCGTCTTGAAGCCGTGCTCACCCGCGTTCAGAGTCTCAGTGAGACAGATCCTTCTCAGGCGCTCCAACTCCTGCTCAGCCAGCCACCGGCAGTTCAGCAGCACTCAAAGCTTAAAGCGATTCGCGCCAAACTGGATATCCGCGCCGAACAGCAGCGCGTCACCCGCGAAGCCATCGACCGCGCTGCGGAACTTCAGAACAAGCGAGACCTTCGTGGCGGCATGGAAGCTCTGGAATCCGTCCGGCAGGCCTATGGCGATTCGCCTGAACTGGCCGTAGCAATCCAGGAATTCACAGACCGTCGCGGTCCAATCGCAGGACAGATGGTCTCTGAATCGATCACAAGCGCGCGTCAGGCGATCCTCGCCAAAAATGGCAAGCTCGCTCTCGAAGAACTACAAAAATCTGGATCAGTCCTCGACTTTGCAGAGTCGAATCTGCAAGCTGACTGGAAGCGACTCGCTCAGGAGGCTTCGAAGGTAGCGGGTGCAAAACTCGATACGACGGGTACCTTCCCGATCGTTGTTCAGTCCGAAGGTCCCAGCACGACAGTTATCGCAGGCATCGCTGCGGCTGTGTTGATCATCGTCGGAGCCGTCGTCTTCTTTGCTCTTCGCTCAAACTCCCACCCTGCCCCTGGCGCGCCAGCGGTCAGCTTCCTGCAACTCAACGCGTCTCCCTTCGCTGAGGTCGTCAGCATTACGAGCAGCGATGGCAAGGTAGTCCCTCTGCCTTCCGGTGATCACACGACACCACTTCGCGTCGACGGCGTTCCGGAGGGCTCCTACACTGTTATCTTCAAGACCGCTGATGGCGCCACGAAGCAAAGCGTCTGCGATATGACCGTGGACCATCTCTGCAAGAGCGACTCAGCCGGTATAAGCGACTCCCAGATTGATGAAATTCTTGCAGGCAAAAAGTGAGGACGGCACCCACCTTCGTCATGGCGGCGATGTTCCTCGCTGCGCCCTGGATCGCCTTGTCCGCACTCGCGCAGAGCGCCAAAGATGTTCACGAAATCGCTCTGCATCACACTCCCGATCAAGGCAAAGCCGTTCAGCTTCTATGCCAGGCTGCCAAAATGGAGCCGAAGAATAAAGAATTTCAAAACGACTGCGACACCGCCCGGATCGAGATGATTCGCGCCGATAAAGACTCACTTCGAACTGCACAGGATGCAGCCGACGCGAACAATGCGGCCAAGGCGAAGCGCTATGCAGCCTACGTCAGCATCACCGATCCTGAACTGCATCGTCAAGCTGCAGAGTTGATGGCTAAGCTGAACGCCCCCGCGGAGAAGCCCGCATCTCCTGCTGCTCCAGCCAGCCAGGCACCCGCGTTGGCACTGGCGCAGAATCTATACGACCTTGGAAACTTAGCCTCTGCAAAGAACACCGCTCAAAGCATTACGGATCCCTCACTGAAGACCTCCGCAGACCGTATCGTGCATGATGTCGATCGGTACTCTGCCTTCGTCAGCGAAGGCGATCGTCACGCTCAAGCGAAGGAGTATGACGCAGCTTCCGGCGCCTACCAGTCTGCCATGGCGCTCAACCCTCATGTGAGTGCCGACGATCTCGCAACCAAGTCCCGCAGCATGCACGATCTCGCCGCAAACGCCAACAGGGAACAAGCAAAAGCTCCCACGCCTAACCGAAACCCTCCACCCCCCACAGTCGACCCGAGGCTTGCAAAGCAGGTACCCGCACCTGTCGAGAATCCGGCAGACAAGGCGAGAAGGTTACTGGCTGAAGGCATGTTCGCCCTCAACCACAACGATCTCGATGTGGCTGGCAGAAAGCTCAAGCAGGTACTCGACATCGATGCCGGTAACGCGGAAGCGAAGCAGGGCCTCACCCAGATATCCTCAATCATCAGTAAAGATCCAGTGAGGCTTGAGAAGACCCTCCGCGATGCAATCACCGCCTTCTATAGCTCGCAGTTCGAGGATGTCGAGTCGAAGCTCAATCGGTATCTCGGTGCGGACGCCGCAAAGAAGAAGGGCGCAGCTTACTTCTATCTCGGAGCAACGGAAGCCGCGCTCTCACTTCTGGAAGATGCACCCAGGCGCACCGTGCGCGTTCGGGAAGCCCAGGATGACTTCAAGCAGGCTCGCTCAGCAGGCTACCAGCCAATCGAAAAGTACGTCTCCAGCCGCGTTCTCTACGTGTGGAAGGGCTCCGGTATCTAGTCAATCGATGAGCAGTCAGGCACTCTGCCTGCTCCCAGGGCCTCACCAGTACAACCAGTTTCCGACACGAGTTACGCACAGCATCCGTAAGTTTCATTGGGCCCCGTATGGTGCTACTGATTGGGTTTTCCTCCGTCAATCACAGACAGCACAGGTTGAGTGCGCAGCGATTGCCGCACGTCGACAGTTCCGACCAGCATGACGGTGGTTCCGTCAGCTGGTGTAGTTGGTCAAAGGATGGTCATGAAGATTTGCTTGAACGTTGCTGTAATTTTTGTAGTGCTCTCTGCCTCAGTAGCCGCCCTTGGACAATCCGTCGTCAACGGACGAGTTGTATTCGGCAACCCGTTCAAACCAGTTCCCCAGATGACCGTCCACCTGGTCAACAAAAGCCAAAAGCCTCCTATGGATCAGACTGCCATCACCTCTGACGATGGCCGCTACACCTTCGACGATGTCCCGCCAGGTCAGGGCTACGCCGTTGCCGTCTACGACACCACCGGCAAACTGGTAGGCACCGATGCGTCGTTCGAAGTCATCCCGGACGCACGGCATACGGCGCTTCCGAATATCGACATCTCGAAGGGCGTGCTTGCCGATCGAGCCGTACGTTCAGGCGGCCTGATCCAAAACGACCGCGACGTATCGCTCGGTGCAAACATCACCAACCAGCAGTTGCGCGTGCTCCCGCTCTACAACAGGACCTTCCTTGCACTCGGTGCCATACAGCCGGGAGTTCATGATGTACCGCAGGGCTCCCCACTACAAGGCGCAGCCTTCAGCATCGCTGGTTCCCCGACAACCGCCACGAATTTCCTCCTCGAAGGAGTGGACAACGTCGCTTCCAGCAACAATCAGGCCATCCCATTCCAGGTCAACGAGGCCGTCCAGGAGTTCCGCCTCATCTACGCTGTACCCGACATGCGCTACGGTCAGGGCTCAGGCGGTGTCATCAATATCATCACCAGTCGGGGAAACGCGGCATCTGGCGGCAAAGCATGGCACGGCAGCGTCTTTGGTTATTTCAACAACGACGCCCTCAACGGGGAGTCTCCTCTTTCCGTCTACTCCAACTCGACCTTCGCCAAGGCCGCCGCAACCGCCTCAGATGGCCAGGGTGACGCAAGCGTCATCGGCATCAACGAGATCTCCGACTCCGCCTTTCAGGGCTATGCGCCGCAGCGTTACAACCAGCTCTTCAATCTCGTCGCCCCCGCGTCGCCTATCGCCGATCTGCGGGTCCAGTCCTGTGCCACCCAACTTTGCCAGGCCGGCTCCTTCAACCCCTCGGCAATCCTCAGTTCGCAGGACAGCCGAACGTTTCCCATCAGCTCCCAGCAGTTTGGTGCGAGCATCGGCGGTCCGCTCTTCGGCACAAAGCTCTTCTTCTTCGCCAGCTACGAGGGATCGCAGATCAATAACCCGACACCGATCTTTGAGCGAGTCCCCACGCTCCTCGACTTACCCGGCGCTGCCAACGGCAATACCCTCCAGTCCGACGGTTCCATCACCAGCTCCGCAACTGCGGATAATGCAATCTCGAAGGGTGTCCTCGGTCTCCTGCCTGCTCCCAATGTAGGCCAGACCGGAGCCGCCGTCGCCGCAGGCACGAACGCCGGTATCTTCGGCTTCTACCGCGGCACCGCCCCGAACTACACCCACGTGAACAATTTTCACCTCCGCCCTGAGCTCTCCCTCGGGTCTCTTGGCACCATAAGCTTTCGCTACACCGGGCAGTTGATCGATCAGCTTCACGACGACACCCTGCCGGCTGGCGGAGCCTATCCCGGCAATGGGGCCAACCGCAGGGCGCAGAATCAAAGCGCCGCCATCACCCACAGCGTTCCCTTCGGTCAAAGCCTTAATACCCTCAACATCGGCTTCACGCAGTTCCGTGTTGACGAAGTCGCGCAGGATCACGGCTTCAATCAGCAAACCCTCGGCCTCTCACCCGGTGGCCTCAGCACCTTCGTCATCAGTGGCATCGACACACGCACCACCGGCGCAAGGTCCGGAGTCGCAGGTGCAATCGCCGGCAGTCCCGGTGCGATAGGCACCCCAGGTCTCATGGGCGGCTGGTTCGATTCCTTCTGGAACTCCTGCCCCAATTCAAGCTGCCCCACCAGCAGCGCCAGAACCTCACCCTCCCCAATCACTCCCTCGACCGATGGGGCGTTCCCCCTCGCGCGCATCGGAGCTCCTCTCTCCGCACCCTCAATTCACCGCGATACAGAAGCCTTCCTCTCCGATCTGCTTGAGCTTCACCTCGGCAACGCAAACTTCCTCACCATCGGTGGAGATTACCGCTATCAGCAGAACTTCAGCTACGCTGGCGGCCTCGCCCGCGGCCTGGTCGTCGCCAACAACATCGGTGAGTTCACCAGCGATAGCGAAACCTGTATCTCCTGCGGCGAAGCCTTCCAGCACCCCTCCTTCGACTACGAGCTTCGTCAGCCCATTGGCTACACCGGCGACCTGCGCAGCTCCTCCTTCGGCGTCTTCGCTGAGCATAAGATCCAGCCGCTTCAGCGACTCACCATCAGCATGGGCGCACGCTACGAATACTTCGGCGAGCCACTCGACGCGCAGAATCGCCTCTGGAACTACAACTCCGCAGCAGAGGGACTCGTTAAGCAGGGAAGCAGCGGCACCTACGACGCCTTCGACTATCAATGTGGCGCAGGAACAGCCACCTCTCTCGACTCCCTCTACGGCAGTCGCCGCGTCTCCTTCTCCGGAGGTTGGAACTGCGCGGCAGGTGCAAACTTTGCCCTCCCGCAAAATAAAGCGGACGTCATGGGCCACTTCGGCCTCTCCTACTCGCCCGACGACAAGTACCACAACGTCTTCCGCGCATCAGGCGGCCTCTACTACGATCACCTCCCCGCAACCTACAACCAGACTCTCCTGCAGAACCGCCCCAGCCCGTATAACGTGACAGACCCAAGCGCGATCTACGGCCAAAACTTCTATTCTGCAGGCTTCGGCGCTTCTCAGACGCAGTGCGGCTTCGGCTTGCACACTCTGAACTTCAATAGCCTTAATGCAAAGAACGTCGCTAGCCAATCTGACCTTGCCAACTTTCAGAACTACCAGGCAGCCAGCGGCGCCAACATTCTCTACGAGCGGGATGTGAAGGCCCTCAAGACTCCCTACAGCCTCCAGTTCGCCGCCAGCTTCCAGCATCAGTTCGGCAGCTCACTCTCGGGCGAAATCGCCTACGTCGGCTCCGTCAATCGCAAGCTCCCGCTCATCTACGATGGCAACTTCACTAACGAGTTCTACTGCACCCAGGGTGGCGGCACCACCACCAGCCCCGGCGGTCTCTGCAACAACAACACCTTCTTTCCGGTCTTTACCGAATCGAATATCGGCTCCTCGAACTACCACTCCGTCGTCCTCCGCTTCCGCAGCGAGCAGTGGCACGGTCTCACTCTCCACTCTGCCTTCACCTTCGCCAAGTCCCTCGACGACGTAGCCGGCAGCGACTTCCCCCAATCCACCGACGCTCTCTGGTCTCAGGTCTTCGGTCGCCAGCTCTTTGGCGTTGGCAACCCCGTCGCTTTCGCCCTCGGAGCGAACTCTCTCACTCCACCCGCAGCCATCCAGCGTGCCCGCGCGCTCACCGCCAGCCTTGCCACTCCCGGCACCGGTCTCGCACACGATCTCTACGGAGTCGCAAACATCCCATCGTTCGACGCCACCTCCTCCGCGCTTACCACCACCGGCAGTCGCTCCGTCAACGTCAGCCACTACAGCCTCCCGCAAAATCCCCTTGGCTTTTCCACCGCCTTCAATGGAGGGGATCGTGGCCGATCCGACTTCGACGTCCAGAGCCGCGGCGTGGCGGACTTCGTCTACGCGCCGCCATTCCACAAGCGCATCCTGCAAGGCTTTGTGCTCTCCGGCATCTTCACCGCACAGAGCGGCCAGCCCTTCAGCATCTTCTCCGGCCCTGCCTATGGTCAGATCACCCAGCGCATCAACATCTCGCAGACCACAAAGATTCATACCACCGGTAAAGCCACCGGCTACTTTACCGGTGTTGATCGCACCAACCTGGTCGCCTTCGGATCGACCGGGCCAAACTGCCCTAGCCTCTACGCCGGGCCCACCCTCTATGCCGCACAATCAACACCCGCCGCATGTGTGGGCACTAGTGGCCGCAACGCCTTCACTGGCCCGATCTATATCAGTCAGGATCTCGCCGTTCAGAAATCCTTCTCGCCTGCATTCCTCCGCCATCAGACCGTCATCGTCCGGGCAGAGGGCTACAACATCTTCGATCGCGCCAACTTCTATAACCCGATCAGCGAACTCTCGAACGATGGGGTCCACATCAATCCTGAGTTCGGCCTCATCCGCTCCGCACACGACCCAAGACAGATTCAATTCGCAGCGAGGTACGAGTTCTAACTTCGCCGTTAGAATAATCTAGCGAGTGGAGACCATGAAGCCCAGGATCAATCGGAATGTCGTCCCCGCGCTCCTCATCGCGGCCATTCTCATCGTCTCCATCAACGCATGGTTCGCCTTCCGTTCTGTGGCCGTTCTGCTTGACGGAGAGAACTGGGTCCAGCACACCTGGCAGGTCATCAACCAGGTCGAAATGATCATGAGCTCCGCCAAGGATGCCGAGACCGGCAATCGCGGATTCTTCATCACTGGTGACGACTCATACCTCTATCCCTACACCGAAGCTCTCAAAGAGCTACCAGCAGAAGTCGACCACATCCAGCACTTGACGGCAGACAATCAAGGTCAGCAACTCCGCATCGTCGAGCTGCGTGCTGTCCTCGAGCAACGCCTCTCCCTCCTTCAGCAGGGCATCAACCTCCGTCGCAGCGGTCGCATCGACAGCCTGCACGCCATGGTTCTCAGCGGGACCGGCAAAGTACAGATGGACCACCTACGCGCCATCGCCGACGATATGGAGGCGGAGGAACGCAGGCTCCTTCTCATCCGCATCGAGCGAACCAAGTCCAGTAGTCGCCGCACCCGAGCCACCCTCGGCATCGCCAGCTTCATCGACTTCCTGCTTATCATCCTCATTTTCCGCTACTTCGCCCGGGAGCGCGCCCTCCGCGTAGCCTCCGAAGAGACAGCGCAGCGCCTGGCCGAGTCGCGCGCCGAACTTGAAACCAAGGCAAGCGAAATTCTTGCTCTCAATAAGACCCTCGAAGAGCGGGTCCAGCTCCGCACCGCGGAACTTGAAACGACCAACCGTGAGCTCGAAGCCTTCAGCTATTCCGTCTCCCACGATCTCCGCGCCCCGCTTCGCACCATAGACGGCTTCTCGCTTGCCCTCGAAGAGGATTACGCCGACGCCGTAGACGCCGTAGGCAAGGACTACATCAAGCGTGTTCGCAGCGGTGTCCAGCGCATGGGAGAGCTTATCGACGCTCTCCTCCAACTCTCGCGCATCACCCGCGCCACCATCACGCGCGAGCGCTTCAGCCTCACCGATCTCGCCCGCGAAGTAGCCGCAGATCTCAAAGAGCAGAATCGCGACCGCCAGATCACCTTCACCATCGAGGATGGCCTCGAAGCGGAAGCCGATCCCAAGCTCCTCCGCGTAGCCCTGGAGAACCTTCTCGGCAACGCCGTAAAATTTTCTGCGAGAGTCCCCCTAGCTATCATCAACTTCGCCTGGGATCCCGCCCAGAACGCCTGGTTTGTCCGAGACAATGGTGCTGGCTTCGACATGCACTACGCCGAAAAACTCTTCAACGCCTTCAACCGCCTTCATGGCGACAAAGACTTCAAAGGCTCCGGAATCGGCCTCGCCACCGTGGCCCGTGTCATCCGTCGCCACCACGGGAACATCTGGGCCGACAGCATCGTAGACCATGGCGCTACCTTCTGGTTTACGTTAGGATAACTCGCATGGCAGATGGCTTGAGACTCATTCTCCTGGTCGAGGACGACCCCGATCACGAACTACTAACCATTCGCGCACTGAAGAAATCCAATATCGCCAACGAGGTCCGTGTAGCCCACGACGGTGCCGAAGCACTTGACCTCCTCTTTGGTGATAATCCCATCCAGCCGCAGGTCATTCTTCTCGATCTAAAGCTCCCCAAGGTCGAAGGTCTGGAGGTCTTGCGCCGCATCCGCGAGAATGAACGCACACGCATGCTGCCTGTTGTTGTTCTCACCTCCTCGGACGAAGAGCGGGACCTGATCCGCAGCTACCAGATCGGCGTCAATAGCTATATTCGCAAGCCTGTAAACTTCAACGACTTTGCCGAGGCCACACGACAGCTCGGCATGTACTGGCTGGTCCTGAACGAATGCCCCCCAAAGAGTTAGAGCAGAGGGCGCTTCGGGTGCTCCTTGTTGAGGACAATCCCGACGACGCCTTCCTGCTGGAGCGACATCTTCGCCGCAACGGCTTCGCTCCCGAGATCACCCGCGTTGAGACAACAGCTGAGATGGTCGACGCCCTCAGCGGGCCCGTCGCCCCGGACGTCGTTCTCGCCGACTACAACCTCCCGAAGTTCAGCGGCCCCGCCGCGCTCCAGCTCCTCAAGACCAGCGGTATCGACATCCCCTTCATCATGATGTCCGGCGCGGTCTCCGAGGAGACTGCCGTCGAATCCATGCGCGCAGGCGCACAGGACTACGTCAGCAAGCAGAACCTGACCCGCCTCATCCCCGCCCTTGAGCGCGAACTCAAAGAGGCATCCGCCCGCCGCCGCCGTCTCGTCGCCGAGCAGGCGCTCCGTGCCAGCGAAGCTCGCTTCCACCGTCTGGTCGAAGCCATGCCGCTCAGCCTCCTCATCAGCGCCGCCTCCGGCCTTATCCTCTATGCCAACGGCGCTGCCGAACGACTTTTCGGCTACGACCCCGGCGACATCTCCTCGGGCTCGCTCACTCTCGAGTCCATCAGCCCCGCCCTCAACCAGGCCTATCGCACTCTCACCGACCAGGCGGTAGCCATCGAGCCCTTTGAGACCGTCTGCACCACCACCTCCGGTCAGGCCATTGACGTCCTTATCGGCGTAGCCCTCCTCAACCCCGAGAGCGACCCTGCCGACCAGCAGATCGCCGCCTTCATCGCCGACCTCTCTCACCAGAAGAAGAGCGAAGAGATGCTGCGCCGCACCGAGAAGCTGGCGGTAGCTGGCCGCCTGGCCGCCTCGATCGCCCACGAGATCAACAATCCCCTCGAAGCCATCACGAACTGCCTCTATCTCCTTTCCACCGCCGATCTGCCGCCTGACTGCCGAACCTATCTCACCCTCGCGCAGAAGGAGCTTGACCGCGTCACCCAGATCACCGTCCAGACTCTCCGCTTCTATCGCCGCTCCACTAAGCCCTCGCAGACCGACATCCATGAGCTCATCGAGACCGTTACCGCCCTCTTCGAGTCCCGGCTCGTCGCCCTGCAGATCAGCGTCATCCGCGAGTTCTCCGCCAGTCCCATCATCCTCGCGCACGACGGGGAAATCCGTCAGGTCATCGTCAACCTCATCGGCAACGCCATCGACGCGCTCACGCAGGGAGGCACGATCATCGTTCGCACCGCCTCAACCCACGAGTGGCGCACGGGTCGCGAAGGCATCCGCATCACTGTAGCCGACAACGGCATCGGCATGAGCGCCGAAACACACGCTCGCCTCTTCGAACCCTTCTACTCCACCAAGGGCATCACCGGTGCTGGCCTCGGCCTCTGGGTCTCCAGCGAGATAGTGGAGAAGCATCAAGGGTCCCTGCGTGCTCGCAGCCGTTCCGTGACACCGGACCGTCGAGGCGGAACTGTCTTCACCCTATTTGTTCCCGCTGAGATCGACCACACCCTTACCATCGACGAACAGCTCCAATAGACTGGAACTCTAGCCCGAACCGCCATACAGCAACATCCAGATCAGAAGAGGTCGAATGAACAAGCATCTCTGCCGTGCCATCACCCTCGCCTTCGTCTCCGGGGGAACTATCGTAGCCCAGTTCACCAACATCCTCATGCCGCAGCCCGAGCACCTCGCCGCAGGCACTGGCCAGCTCACGCTCTCGTCCTCCTTCTCGATAGGCACAACGAAGACGGCAGATCCCCGCCTCGATGCAGCCATCCGCGAGGCGATCCTCCAACTCCGACGCAAGACCGCTCTCGAGATCGTCCTCAAGACGAACAGCGCACCGACGCTCACGATCGCCGTCGATTCTCCGGGTCAGGTTATCCAGTCCGTAGACGAAAACGAGTCCTACTCGCTTACGAGCACTGCTACGCACATCGACCTCAAAGCTCCCACGGCCGTCGGAGCCATGCGCGGTCTGCAGACGCTTCTCCAGCTCGTTCAATCCTCAGGCAGTGACTACGTCATTCCTGCCGTGACCATTCAGGACTCACCGCGCTTTCCCTGGCGCGGTCTCATGATCGACTGCGGTCGTCACTTCGAGCCGATTCCTGTACTCAAGCGCAACATCGATGCCATGGCTGCGGTCAAGCTCAACGTCTTCCACTGGCACCTCACCGAAGATCAGGGCTTCCGCATCGAGAGCAAGGTCTTCCCGAAGCTCACGGCTCTCGGCTCCGATGGTCTCTTCTACACCCAGGCGGAGGCTCGCGACCTCGTCGCCTATGCTCGCGCTCGTGGCATTCGCGTCGTCCCTGAGTTCGAGATGCCTGGCCACTCGACTGCCTGGCTCGTCGCCTATCCGGAGCTTTCCAGTGCTCGTGCTCCATCGGGTATTCGCCGCGAGTTCGGCGTCTCCGACTTCGCGCTCGACCCGACCCGCGAGGAGACCTACACGTTCATCGACCGCTTCCTCACCGAGATGGTCACGCTCTTTCCCGATCCGTATCTGCACATCGGTGGCGACGAGACTGTCTCACCTGAGTGGAAGTCCGATCCGCGCATCCTTGCCTTCATGCAGGCTCACCAACTCAAGGATCCCGACGCGCTTCAGGCCTACTTCAACCAGCGCGTCCTGAAGATCCTCACGCGCCTGCATCGTCACATGATCGGCTGGGACGAGATCCTCAATCCCGCACTGCCGAAGGACATCATCATCCAGTCGTGGCGCGGTCAGGCGTCGCTCGACAAGGGGGCGCAGCAGGGTTATCAGGGGCTGCTTTCGGCTGGCTATTATCTCGATGGCATGCAGCCAGCAGGGAAGCATTACCTCGTCGATCCTTCGCCTTCAGCCGCTGCGCTCACTCCTGATCAGCGGAAGCTCATCCTCGGCGGTGAGGTTGCGATGTGGGCTGAGCAGGTCAACGAGCAGACGATCGACTCTCGCGTCTGGCCGCGCACTGCGGCGATTGCAGAGCGTTTCTGGTCGCCCGAAACTGTGACCGACGTTGACGATATGTATCGTCGGCTCGACAAGGTCTCCGTCGAGCTTGAGGCTAATGGTCTCAATCACCTCAACCATGAAGGCGCAAGTCTGCGAGAGCTTGCAGGGACCGAGAACATTGACGCGCTGCAAACCTTTGCCTCGGTGATCGAACCGGTCAGCTTTGGTGAGCGCTATCAGCAGCAGAAGACCTCGCAGCTTACGGTTCTCGACCGGTTTGTGGATGCAGTTCGTCCGGATCCGCCTTCGAAGCATGCCGTTGATCTGTTGATGCGGGGATTTCTGGCAAAGCCATCTGATGCTGCGGATCGACAGGCGCTGGCAACAATCTTCCAGAGCATGATCGACTGCACTCCTGAAGTCCGGCGACAGATGGCTATTTCGCCTCGTCTTGCCGATGCTCAGACTCGAGCGCAGCAGTTGCCGACTCTTGCTAAAGCAGGACTTCAGGCTTTGACCTTTATTGGTTCTAACCAAAAGGCTTCTGCGGGATGGAAGAGCAGTGCGCTTGCTGCGATCGCGGATGCGAAGAAGCCTTCGGCGATTGTGCGATTTACGTTCCTGGACTCTTTGACGGAGTTGGTCAACCGGGTTTCGGAATAGTTTTTGGGTTGCGTGGGGGTACCCCACCCCCCCCCGTACCTAAAGCACCAAAGTCTTCTAAACAGGGGTGTTAGGTCCGTACTTCCCGGTACAAGGTACCCTCCGCTTTTTGGGCCTGATACCGCGAACCCCGGTCGCGGAGGGTCGCATTTGTCAACTTTGTGAGCACGGAAATGTGGGGCTGTACGGTCCCACCCTTCCGCGATAGGGCTACGGAAGGATGGGGCACCCGGTCGGTTGTGGCTGCTCGCTAGGAGGGTTCCGGGCCAGTTCGATGATGTGCGAACTGGACGAAACGGACCTAGTGGCTGAATCCGTGTTGCGAAGAATAGCTTGGGGCACTGCTGAAGCCGTGCCCTTAACGAGACAGGATCTCAGCGCATAACGAGGCGGGACTTCATACCTCTTAACGACACGAGATCTCGCCAGAGGTTTTCTAGGCCAGCTCCAAGGCGATTTCTTTTGTTTCCGGGTTCAGGGTGATGATCTTGAAGCTTCGGATCTGTCCGGCTTTGACGGCTTCTGATTTCGGGGCGCTTGAGGTCGACGCACCCTTCCACTTGGCGTTCAGCAAGGAGGTAAGCGACGAAAGATCGAGCGCACCACCTGAGGTCGCCTCGGCTGCGGGAGCCGCTTCCACGATGCGGCACGACGCGAAGACGCCCTCACCAAGCTCCACACGCCCGCGCTCGCCGTTCACTTCAACGATGCGTCCGGTCACCAAGTCGCCGACCTGATGCTCGGCCAGAAATTCATCCAGTCCGGTTGGCACCATCTGCTTAATGCTTAGCTTGAGCTGCCGTTTTTCCTTGTCGAACTCCAGCACCTTCGCCTTGACGATCTCGCCCGTGCGCAGCACGTCCTGCGGATGGTTCAGTCGCTTCTCCGCCGTAATCTCGCTGATGTGGACCATGCCCTCGACGCCCTCGGCCACCTGCACGAACGCGCCGAATTTCGTAAAGCTGACCACCGGACCCTCGACCACCGAGCCAACGCCGTACTTCTCCGCACCCTCGACCCATGGGTCGCCTAGCGTCTGCTTCAGGCCAAGCGACATCCGCCGCTCCGGCACACTGATCCCGAGGATGACCACCTCGACCGACTCGCCGACCTTCACCATGTCGTCGGCCTTGCGAACCTTCTTCGCCCACGACATCTCGGAGAGGTGAATCATCCCCTCGATGCCCGGCTCAAGCTCCACAAACGCGCCGAAATCCGCCGTTCGCGTGACGACGCCGCGCACCCGCTCGCCCTGCGTGTACTTTTCCGCGACTGCGTCCCACGGATGAGGCAGAAGCTGCTTCATCGACAGCGAAATCCGCTTGCTCGCCGGATCGATCTTGAGCACCTTGACCGCGACTTCCTGCCCGACTGTCAGCACATCCTCGGGCTTTTCCACGCGAGCCCAGGAGATTTCGCCGATATGAAGTAGACCGTCGACGCCGCCGAGATCGACAAACGCGCCATAGCTCGCCAGGCTGCGGATCGTTCCCGAGACCGTCTCGCCTTCCTTCACTTCGCCGAAGCGCTGCTCTTTGGTCGACCGCTCGTCCTCTTCAACGACTGAGCGCCGGTCGACGACGACATCCTCGTCCTCAACGTCGAGCTTGGTGATGCGGCAGCGAATCTCCTGCCCGACCAGTTTCTCCATCTCCGCGGCCTCGCGAACACCGCTGCGCGACGCAGGCATGAACGCCCGCACGCCAACGTCGACCGAGAAGCCACCCTTGACCATCGCCGTGACGGTGCCGGAGACGACGGCCTTTGCGGCGAACGCCTCTTCGAGCGACTCCCAATCCTTGGGCTGCTCGACCTTCAGCTTGGTCAGTTCGTAGTAGCCCTCTTCGTTCCGGCCTTTGACCGAGACGAGCAGGGAGTCGCCCGGCTTGATTGGCTCTTTTTCGCTGGCGAACGCGCCAAGCGGCAGAACGCCCTCAGTCTTGTAGCCGATGTCGACAAAGACGGAATCTGCCGTCACGGACACGACCGTTCCCTTGAGCTGCTTGCTGCCCTCGCCGGTCCGGTGCGAGTGGTCGCGCTCATACTGCGACAGCAACTCGCCGAAGCTCTGGTCCTGTTCCGTTTCGTCTACTTCCGCGCCCGTGCCTGTTTCCAAAGGAGTTTCGTTTGCCATGAAGATGCAGCCTCACCGTGAGTCGAATCCGGTTAGCATATCACCGCAGCCGTGGCCCCAAGTTGTGTTACTTAGACTGCACAGATCCGGTATGCCTCGCGCAGCGAGGTCATAGGGTCGCCGGTCGGCAGGAATTCGTGCGCGACAAAGCCCGTATACCCGGTTGCCTGGATGCCTCGCATCACGCCTGCCCAGTTCACCTCCTGCGTGTCGTTGAGCTCGTGCCGGCCCGGGACGCCGCCCGTATGGAAGTGGCCCATCCACTTCGCATTCTTCTGGATGGTCGCGATCAGGTCGCCTTCCATAATCTGCATGTGGTAGATGTCATTCAGCAGCTTGATCTTTGGCGAATCAACCTGTTCGCACACCTTGACGCCCCACGCCACGTGATCGGCCATATAGTCAGGATGGTTGACCTTGCTGTTCAGCAACTCCAGGACCAGCGTCACGCCATGGTCTTCCATAATGGACTTGACCCGGTTGAGCCCGATCACCGTATTCCGCGCACCCTCTTCATCGGACATTCCCTTTCGCTGTCCGGAGAAGGTGATGACGTTGGGCGTGCCAGTCTTCGCAGCCAGAGGAACAAACTTCCTCAGGCCGGCCTCGATCTCGGCGTGGTTTTCCAGCCGGTTCAGGCCCTTGTTGATCGTCCCGGCGCTTGCGTAGCCCATACTGCTGATGAGTCCGTACCTTGCTGGAACTTCAAACTCCTCCGGCTGTAGCAGGTCGATGGCAACCAGCCCGATCTCGGCTGAGTTCTTGCACAGTTCGTCGAGCGACATCTTCTGATAGCACCACCGCGACACGGACTGCCGAATCTTTGAGGTAGAGACGGGAGCAGCGGCAGGAAGTGCTGGCTTCTGCTGCTCACCCTGTGCCACGACGGAGGCAGCCGCACCTGCGAGCGCACCTCCAACAAACCTACGACGGTCGATCAAAGCCATTCTTCAACTCCTCCGAGATACACCTGTAGTCCGCGAGAGAAGACTACTCCGTCACGTCGAGATTCGGTACCGCCGCATCGCTCTTTGTTCCTGAAAGCCTTGCGGCCTCTGCAAACTCCTGCGCGGCTTCATCCTTCTTGCCAGCTTTGCGGTACATGCGCCCGAGAAAGAAGTGAAGCGCCTCAACCTTCGGAGCCAACGCGATTGCCGCCTTCAGCTCACCTACAGCTTCGTCATACTTCCCCAGTTGCTCATAGGCGAGCCCAAGCTCCTGGTGCGCCAGTGGATTGTGCGAGCCTCCACCAGCCGCAATCAAGAGGACGGGCAGCGCTTCAGCGAGCTTTCCTTGCTGCCGCAGGAGGATGCCTTCGTCAAGATACGGCTGCAGGTCCTTGACCGGCGCAGTCTCCTGCCACGCGATCGCGGCCTTATATGCTGCAAGCGCCAACTCCGGTTTCTGTTGCGCCTCGTAGACGAGCCCGAGGTTGTACTCCGCCCGCAGATGATGCGGATCAAGCCGCAAGCACGTCGTGAAGGAGTGCTCGGCATCGGCCCAGTGATTCAGGTTGTACTGCGTCCGGCCCAGCAGGTACCAAGTGATGGGCCGTTCGGGGGAGCGCTTCGCCGCCACCACCAGCCACTTCTCCGCATCCGCGTAGTCCTTCAGCAGAATATAGTCGGAGGCCACACCGATCAGCTCTTCCGCAGCGGGGTCGCGAAACTTCGCTCCCTGTGTATATTCCGCGAGCGATTCTGTAGGCTGCGCCTCGTGCAGCAGGGCGAAGCCGAGCATGAAGTGAGCGTCGGGGGAGTCGGGAGCCGTTAGCAGGATCGTCCGCAGTGCGCGGTCTGCTCCGGCGTAGTCTGCCGCGCCGAGCATCCGCCGCGCCTCAGCCAACGGTGCCGAAACATCGACTACGGGAGCGGTAACCTTCGCAGGAGCCGGTGTCTCGACCGGAGTTTGCTGGCCCAGCAAGCCGCGCCCGACACAAAGGAGGGCTAACAGGCAGCCGAGCGGCAGAGCTCTCTGTCTCTGCAATACGTTGATTCCTGGAAGCGAAGTGACCATTACAAGATGCCAGTGTACTGCATCGTGGTCGCCTGTTGAACGTCACGACAAAGGAGGTCCAAGCGAGCAACTCCCTTGTTTCTAAGGGCGTAGAATCCATGCATGGAATGGCTGGACCGTATCGTTCACAGCTTCATCATGACCTTCGGCATCACGCAGCCCAGCCCCGAAAAGAAGCGCCTCGCCAACCTGTTCATTGGCGCTCTACTTATCGCGGTCGTCCTGGGGTTTCTCGGCGCAGTGGTCTTCGGCGTTCGGCATCTAGCCCGGTAAGATAGCGAGGTTAAAAAACGCTTACTTGGCTGGCTGACATTTCTTCATGATGGCATTGTGCATACGATCCCGGAGCTCAGGGGAGAACTCGTACACTTCACTGTCTTTATAGAAGGCGATTGTTTGCTTCGTCGTATCCAGCACCACCTCGCAGTGGTGGCATTCGGCGATGTGCGTCTTCACTTCCACCATCAGTGCGGCGTCGATCTGCCCGTCGAAATAATCCGTCAGCTTAGAGAGAAAATCGGTGCACGTCATGGATCACGCTTCCTTCTTCTGACGGAAGTATCGGCTCAATCGTTCGCGGAGTTGAAGTCGTGCCCGCAAGAGTCTCGATTTGACAGCCGGAACGCTCAGCCCGAGCGCCTCGGCGGTCTCTTCCGTAGATAAGTTTTCGATGTCACGGAGAGTGAAAACGGTTCGGAATCCTGGAGGAAGTCCCTGAATAGTTTTCTTCAGGATGTCCGCCAGCTCCGCCTGCCCGTACTGCTGCTCCGGATTCGGCCGCCATTCCGAGAAGTCGCGCGGGATCGACCCCTCTTCCGTCTGCACGTCCTCATCCATCGAAACTGTTCGGCTCGTCTTCCGCTTGCGTAGCCGCATCAGGCTCTCGTTCACCGCAATGCGCACCAGCCAGGTCGAAAACTTCGAGTTCCCCTGGAACTGGTTCAGCTTCTCGTAAGCCTTCAGAAAGGCGTCCTGCGTAATGTCTTCAGCGTCTTCCCGATTCTGCGTAATATGCTGTGCGACGCGGAAGATCTGGCGGTCATACTGCCGCACCAGCTGCTCGAACGCAGCCGTATCTCCCTCTTTCGCGCGAGCAACCAGCGCTACATCGGGGTGAATCTCTTCCGTAACTGGAGCTTGAATAGCAGGCATAGAGGTCAAAACAGCGCTTGCACAGACCTGAACACAAACACCTTACAGGGGAGCCTGCGTTGCAAACACTGCATGCTCAGTGTAACGCCTATGACCTCACAGGCAAAGAGGGCCGGCGTCCACATTCCTCTCGCGACCCCCGACAAAGGTGTACCTGCCAAGGTTCCCGAAGGTCAGCATGCATCCAATCAGTCAGGAATGCAGCTTACAGTCGTACTGTGGGTGGAATCAGGAGCTGGACATACAGTGCGCATCTTGAACAACGTAACAACAACGGTTCTGCTGGGACTGGCCACGTTTTTTGTAGCCTCCGGCGCACCGCTGCACGCAGCCCCGGCCCAATCAGCCACAAAAAAGCATGCCTCAACGGCAAAGAAGACCACTACCAAGCCCACGGCAAAGACCGCGCATAAGGCCACCGCATCGACTCGCGGAAGCAAGAAAGTCGCTGGCAAGGGTGTCAAGCCCGTACCCGGCCGCCACGCCTCAAGGGTAGCCTTACCGCCCCCAACGGCCCAGAGCCGCAAGCTCACCAGCGCCTTCATCGCTTCCACGCAGCTTCGCCCCATGGCTCAGCAGCTTGCCTCGACACGCTCTGCCGCAGCGTACGAGGGCGTCCTCAGCTACGGACGCTCGCATCCGGGCGACGGAGCCGCGACCGCCTACCTCGCGCTGGGCCACGCGTACATGCTCGACCATCGCTACGCCGATGCCGTCAACGCCTATCGCCAGGCCAATACCGCCGGCAACGCGCTCGACGACTACGCCGACTATCTCGGCGCGCAGGCTGCTCTACAGGCCTCCCACGGAGCCGACGCCTACGCACTTCTGGACCACTTCGCCGACCGCCATCCGGACAGCATCTTCGTCGCCAACGCACCCGTCCTGCTCGCCAACGCCTACATCCAGCAGGGAAATCCGCAGGGCGCGCTTACCGTCCTCCAGCCGCTCGCCAGCTCCCCGCAGGCGGCACACGGCGACTTTCGTTACACCCTTGGCCGCGCCTACCAGCTCTCCGGCGACACCGGCCACGCTGCGACAATCTATCGCAGCATCTACCTGACGCTGCCCCTCAGCTATGAGGCTGGCCAGTCGAAGACGCAGCTCCAGGCGATGGGCGTCCAGCTTACGGCTGCCGAACGCAAGTCCCACGCCGACCAACTCTTCGATGCAAAGCACTACGCCGAGGCCTCCGACGACTACCACTCCATCGGCAAGAATGACCCCAGCCTCAGCACTGCCGACCGCAACGGACTCGAGATTTACGTCGCCGTCTGTGATCTCAAGCTAAAGCATCTCAATCGCCGCGAGGTCGAAGCTCTTCCTGAGACCAGCGACGACAGCGCCGCCCTGAAGTTCTACCTCTTCTCCGAACTCGACCGGAACGAGGGGAACCTCAGCGGTCACGATGCCCTCATCGCCCAGATGGTCCAGCGCTATCCACAGAGCCGCTGGCTCGAAGAGGCTCTCTATTCCGGCGGTAACATGTACCTCCTCAAGCACGACGCTGCCAACGCTATCAACGATTACTCGCAGCTTGTTCACCTTTTTCCGAACAGCACCTATGCCCCGTCAGCCCACTGGCGAGCCGCATGGATGAGCTACCGACTGCGTAAGTATGCCGACGCAGCCCGCCTGATGGATGAGCAGATCCAGGCCTTCAAAGGCGGCACTGAGATCCCCAGCGCCCTCTACTGGCGCGGGCGCATCCTGGAGGATGAGGAGCACAACTTCGGACAGGCTGTTAACTACTACAAGGCTGTTTCGGATGCCTACCCGAACTTTTACTACGCTATCCTCGCTCGGCAGCGCCTCGCCGTTCTTAGCTCGCAGACTCCCGCCGAGCCCGCCGTCTTCCTCGCCAGCGTCAAGCCGCCCGAGATACCCGACCTTACCGGCGACCTTCCCGAAAACGACGTACACCTCATCCGCGCCCGGCTCCTCGCTAACGCCGCGTTGAATGAGTACATCGGGCCTGAGATCCTCGCCAGCCCAACATCCAGCCAGTGGGGAGCCCTTGCCCAGGCCGAGATCTACGCCTCCTTCGGCGAGTACACCCGCTCGCTGCAATCCATGAAGCACAGCGGCCTCTCCTTCTTTGGCCTGCCCTTCGATGAGGTCCCCGTCATCTACTGGCGGCTCCTCTTCCCGCAGCCCTACTGGTCCGACCTCGTCGCCAACTCGGAGAAGAACGGCCTCGACCCCTATCTCGTCGCCTCGCTTATCCGGCAGGAGTCCGAGTTCAACGCAGGCGTCGTGAGCCATGCCAACGCTTACGGTCTCATGCAGCTTCTACCCTCTGTCGGTAAGGCCATGGCCAAGAAGCAGGGGATGAAGAACTTCAACCAGAACCAGCTTCTCAACCCGGTCACGAACCTCCAACTAGGCACGATGAACCTGAAGCTCGTCCTCGACCGCTTCGGCGGCCAGAAGGAGTACGCCCTCGCCGCCTACAACGCCGGCGATACGCCCATCCGCGCGTGGCTGGCCACCGGCGACTACAAAGACATTCCCGAGTTCGTGGAGTCCATCCCCTACACAGAGACCCGCGAGTACGTCCAGGCCATCCTGCGCAACCGCGAGATGTACCGGCAACTCTACCCCTCAAAATAGAAGCCCTGGTGTCCCATCTCCCGACCTTGGGAGTTTGGGAATGTAAAAAGGTCCGGCGCATTCCCTCACGAACCATCCAAGATTCCGATATTCACAAATCGAGACAATCCACAGCCACAATCTGCGATATGCTCTGCACCATAACCTGTGCATCGCGTGCGACCCGGGAGAGCGCCACCATCACCCACCAAACACAAGAACAAGAGTCCAACCGTGAGACGAAACCGAACGTAAGGGGACAGGCATGGTAGCGGAGCTGGAGTTTCTGGAAGAGTGGATCCCGGAGCAGATGGAGCCGGGCACGATGTTTCTGCTGGAGAACCCGGGCGACATGGGTGAAGCAAAAAATCCTTACTGGGCCGTCCTGGCCTGCCCAGGCTGCGGCTGCCTCGGGCTCATCACCAAACAACAATACACTGGCCTCGAAGCTATGATCTGCGGCTCCGACACCTGCTCCGCCGAATACTTCCTTGGCAAAGAAAGCATTCGCTACCGCAAGCCGCACTAGCCCTGAATGGGCCATCGAACTCCGGGTGCCCACCCTTCCGCGGTCGTTTCGCGGAAGGGTGGGATCGTACAACGACGCAGGTTCACCATGGCGATTTCACCTTCTGAAATCGTCTCTCCATGCACCGGAAATAGCTCTTCTCCTCCTGGTTCTGAGCACGATTTCTCTACTATCTGTCGATATTGCCTCAGCCAAGGGCGTCGAAAGAGCTAAGTAGCTCAAAGTGAACGGGTTACGCTCAGCATCTTGTATCGTTTTTCACTGTTCATGCCGCAATGCGACAACCGGGTCCATCCGCGAAGCTCGCAAAGCTGGAATGAGACCAGAGACGATTCCCACCACCGCAAGGATTCCGAAGGACACCACCATGACCGATAGCGAGGGGTGCAGGATGATGTCGCCCTCGTGGTTGGCCGTCTTGTAGATGTCTGAGTAGAGCGGCATCGGCGGGATCACCCAGGCCACCGCGACGGCGACGATCATCCCGGCAAGTCCGGCCAGAAACGTCAGCGTCAGGCTCTCCAGCAGAAACTGGGTCAGGATGTCCTTTCGGTGCGCACCCAGCGCCTTCAGCAGGCCAATCTCCCGTGTCCGCTCCGTTACCGAGACGAGCATGATGTTCATCACGCCCACGCCGCCAACGCCCAGCGTCATGGCCCCGATGATCCCCAGCAGCACCTCGAGCGCGGTCGAGAACTGCATCATCTCCTTCGAATCTTCGATCGTGTCCCACGCGCTCACGGCCTTCTCGTCCTTGGGATCGAAGTGGTGGCGATCGGCCAGTACCGCCCGGACTGCCTCGATCGCCTTCAGGTGCATCTCCGGTGACGAAGGCTGGAAGACGATCATGTTCGGGTCGCGCTGGTTCGCCAGGTCACGCATCATGTCGAAGGGGATGAAGGCGTTCTCGTTGTCCGGTCCGTTGTTCGAGGAGTCCTGAATCTTCGTTTGCAGCACGCCGATCACGAGGAAGCTGTGCCCATCGATCTGCACCGTCTCACCCACTGGCGGGAAGCCGTTGAAGAGCTTCTGCGCGGCATGCGGTCCAAAGATTACGACGGCGCGATGTTCTGAAAAGTCAGCCGGCTCGAAGTAGCGCCCCTGGGCGATGTTTAGACGGCGCATTCCGCCATAGCCGAAGTCGATGGCCTTGCTCTGGATGTTGACGACCTTCGGCCCATATTTGAAGCTGAAGCCGTCATCCGTCTCCGCGCTCACGGCCTTGAGAAATGGCACTGCATCGCGCACCGCCTCGACATCGCCGTCGAGGAATTTGACGCGCTTACCGGCCCGTTCGCCACCGGCCTGCATGCTCGTCTGGCCACCCCACAGCATGATGACGTTGTTGCCGATCCCGAGAAAGCCATTGAGGATACCAGCGCCGAGGCTCTGCCCGTAGCTCAGCAGCAGCACCACCGTCACCAGTCCCCAGACAATGCCGAGCATGGTCAAACCTGAGCGCGTTCTGTTGCGGAGCAGCGAGTCGATACTCTGCCGAATGATTTCGAGGAAGTTCATCGCTACTCCGTCCGCAGACATTCCATGGGGCTGAGCTTCGCAGCGCGCAGTGCGGGATAAGTTCCGGCAAGCAGCGTGATCAGCGTCAAGGTTGAGAGAGAGGCGATGATGGCGACCGGCGAGATCACCGGATGCGGTACGAAGTCAGGCAGCGTTATAAAGCGCATCGCGATACAGACGCTGACGCCAAGCAGCAGTCCGGCAACGCCACTGACCAGCGTAATGATCGCCGACTCGACAAGGAACTGCCGCTTGATGTCGCCGGACCGCGCACCAAGCGCCTTGCGGACGCCGATCTCGCGCGTCCGCTCTGTAACGGCGACGAGCATGATGTTCATCACGCCGATGCCGCCCAGAGCCAGCGTCAGCACGGCCACTGCGCCGAAGAAGAGCGTCATGACACCGAAGATGCGCTCGGTAAACTTCGAGCCGTCGAGTGTGTCCCAGATCCAGAGAGCTTCTTTGTCGTCGGGATCGTAGTGATGCCGCTCGGCGAGAATGTGCTGCACTTGCAGCACCGCTAGCTCGTGTTGCTCGGGCGAGACCGGCTCGATGACGATGTCATTCAACGTGCCTCGGAGTACACCCGGCACCCCATCCGGATGCTTCTCGTCCGGCGGCGCGTCGGCGGCGGCAGGGAAGTCCCGCGCCATCGAAGAGTAGGGCACGAAGAGCTGCGTGTTATCCGGTCCACTGCCGTAGCTGCCGTTCTGTTTCTTCTTTTCGAGCACGCCGATGACCGTATAACGATAGCCCGCGACCATAAGCGGCTCGCCGATCACCTTCTGGCCAGGGAAGAGCTGTCGATTTGAGTCCGCCCCAAGCACGATGACGCGCGCACCGGTTGCCTCGTCCTCTGTATTCATCATGCGTCCCTGGTCCGCAGTAAGCGACCGAAACTTCTGATACTGCGGCCAGACCCCGCGGACGGCGCGGTTCGAGGCGTTCCACTGGCTTACCTCGGCGACGGTGCGGATCAGCTCCGGGCTGACGGTCTTGATGAGCGTGGCCTGGTCCCGGATGGCGACCGCATCATCAATCGTCATGCGGATCTTGCGGCCTGCGGCATAGCCTCCGGCCTGCGCGCCAGTCTGGCCGCCGAAGATGATCGCGATGTCCGTGCCGATTGTCTTCAGGTGCTCCTTCTGATCGACACTGAAGCCGATCCCGAGTCCTACCAGCAGGATCACGGAGGTGATGCCCCAGACGATGCCAAACATCGTCAGAAAGCTGCGAAGCTTCGTCTGCCAAAGGGCCGATAACGTCTGCATGAGGAGTTCGCGTAGAGGCATAAGGTGTTGTGGGGGATCGGTACGCTGATCCTGATACCTCTACGTATGTCGTGTGCGCTTGGTTCCCGACCCTGACATTCGCTCCGAAACATGCACTAAGATAGGAAAGCGCCCGAGTGGTGAAATCGGCAGACACAGCGGACTTAAAATCGTATGAGTCAATATCTAAATTGCATATAAATACAAGATAAATAAAGACTTATAGCAATGATGTAGTTCCATAGCGACAGGCACAACCCTTACACATTTTTTGTGATATTCAAGATGTGTGCGGAGGTTATCGCTCATGTCCGAACGGTTCACGATCCTCGGTGGCAAGGTCCACATCTACAGGCGTCCCAATAGCTCAAGCTGGCAGTGCGCGAGCTTTCTGGCTGGGAAGAATCGACGCACAACCACCAAAGAAGACAGCCTCTCGAAGGCAAAGGAAGTCGCAGAAGATTGGTATTTGCAACTGCGCGGCAAGCTCCGCGACGGCGAGCTGAAAAGCGGAAAACTATTCCGCGAAGCCGCGAAGTTGTACCTGCGCGAATTCGACATCATGACGCAGGGACAGCGGAGCGCGACCTATGCGCGCGGACAGCACGCACGGACAAACGGACACTTGGTTCCATTCTTCGGCAGCATGGTTCTTCCAGAGATTACCGCTGGCAAGATCAATGAATACCGCATCCATCGCCTCGAAGAGTGTAAGGTGCAGCGTGGCAAGCCGCCCGCGCATAACACCATGCACCAGGAGATCGTGACGTTGCGCCAGATTTTCAAGACGGCTCTGCGCCACGGCTGGATTGATCATCTGCCGGATTTGTCGGCACCCTATCGCGCTTCGGCCAAAATTTCTCATCGAGCGTGGTTCTCGCCGGAAGAGTACAAGCAGCTTTATGAAGCGACGCGAAAACGCGCGCATGATCCCAAGCAGCCCCGTTTTCGTTGGGAAGCGGAGCAACTTCACGACTATGTTCTGTTCTCCGCCAATACTGGCCTCCGTCCCGACGAGGCAATGCGTCTTGAGTTTCGCGATGTCACGGTGGTCGAAGACGAGGGCAGCGGCCAAACCATCCTAGAGATCGAAGTACGTGGAAAGCGAGGCGTTGGCTATTGCAAGAGCACGGCGGGTGCCGTGCATCCGTTCGAGCGGTTGAAGACCCGGACACGACCCAATGGGGGACCGGGGAGGTCAGGTAGTCGTACTGCATCCATAGCCAAGGGCGAGTGGCACGAGCCCGGCCCTACCGATCTTCTGTTTCCGAAATGGCCACGCGATTTATTTAATGCGATTCTTGATGAAGAAAAGCTTCGCACCGATCGCGACGGTAGGCCGCGAACGGCCTATAGTCTGCGCCACACGTACATTTGCCTGCGCCTCCTCGAAGGCGCCGACATCTATCAAATCGCCAAGAACTGTCGGACAAGCGTGGAGATGATTGAGAAATACTACGCAGCCCATCTAAAGACACGACTCGATGCTTCCGCTATCAACATCATGAGGCCGCGTCCAAAGAACAAGGCGACTTCGAAGAAAGGCCCTGGCCGTGTGAAAGCCGTTCGCTTGGCTGAAGAAGCGTAGACCGTCATTGCTTGCTTTATGATGGGTTGTGGCCAATTGCCCGCGGGCGTGGTGAAATCGGCAGACACAGCGGACTTAAGGAATTGAGTGCCCGCCAGGGAAACCGGCGGAGTAGAACTGCTCAAAGTCGGGGAAACCTTAACTGGCAATCCCGAGCCAAGCCCGGATATTTTCGGGAAGGTGTAGAGACTAGATGGGCAGCACCTAAACCTCTCGCGAGGAATGGTGAAGGGATAGTCCAGACCACGAACTCGCATAGCGGGGCGGCGAAAGCCGAAGTGGTATGAAAATCCGCAGACCCTAACAGGTCGTGGGGGTTCAAGTCCCCCCGCCCGCACCACACCCTCTTCCTACGTGGGCCAGGATGGAACCATCCTGGCATGTTTTGGGGCCGGAACCGGCCCGCTTCGGCCCGGCACCGGGCCAGGAACCGTAGGTCGCTTGCATACGAACGTTCCGCTTATGTGAAGTCATCAATGACGGATTGCGGCTGCGACTTCCCAGTCTATTCAGCTCTCATGCGTCGCGCTTCGGCGAGATCGACTCGGAACTGGTAGCCGTGCTTTTGCAAGAGCCCGAGGAGTTGAGCGCCATCCAAGAGTGTGATCGGTTCATTGTTCGCAAAGCTATATGCATCGGCTCCGTAGGTGCTGGTTGTGACGAGAATCCCACGGGACGCACCCTCCTTGCGGACGACAGCGCAAAGGTCGCGTACTGCGCTCACATCCACCGTGTTGGTATAGCGCTTTGCTTGGATGATGTACTTGCCGCCGTGGATTGGGTCAGGATTGAAGACAATAGCATCGACTCCTCGGTCTCTACTCGTTTGGGTAATCTTCACTTCAGTCCCTCGCCCGGAAAATTCCTTCTCGAATAACTCGCGAATCAGGTGTTCGAAGTCTTGCCAGTCCATTGCAGCAAGGTTGGTGTTGGTTCCGAGGGAATCCAACACGTCTCTGGCGTCCACAAAGCGAGAATCCGTCCGTTTCATATTGAGGGCAGGTTCGACGGGAATAATCTCGATCAACTTTCCTGCTGATTTGCCCTTCAGCGCCTGAAAGGCTGCCAGAGGGTCAATTCTGTTGAGGTTCAGGGAAGCGATCTGCTCGCGCTCGACAAGGAGAGCTGCCGTGTATGCTCTCGTGTCGAGGCCGGTATGTGGATGGTGGAAACTGACCCAACCATTCAAAGCCAAGAGCTGAACGACGCTGCTTTCGGCATTCCGGAATATCTCCAAGGCTGCTCTGAGCATGATGGCTGGATGAAACTGTGGGATGAATTCACCACGTTCCTTCTGATTTAGTGGCTTTGCAACAAGGCCACTCCTCTGTTCGACGAATTTGATTGGTGGTCTATGAACTATATTCGGCAGCTCTATTTCGACGATGAGAATGTGCTGCTCTTCGTCATAATCGACTTGCCAGACGTGCGGCATTGATACCGGCCATTCGATCGAACCAAGGATGTAACCTAGTCGCTGTAATACTTGCTGCTTCTGCCCTGCACGAAAACCGTCGAGTATCTCGCGCAGGCGGGTGTTCTCTGCGCTGCACTCAAGCTTGTAGGCCCGCGCCGCGTCCTGGAACCTTGCCAGCTCTTCGTTCTCGGAAGCGGTACATGAATCACGATATTGTTTCCACTGTTGTCGTTCGCTCTCGTTCCACACGGCCACAGAGTTGGCAAGCTCTTGGTATTTAGAGAGCAACAGTCGGCGCTTCTCGTTGTATTGCTCCACCTCTCTGCGCTCGTTGCCAAAAAAGCGATCCAAATCCGTCTCACGGATATTTGGCGAGCTTGGCTCAAAGACAGCGGAATCCATCGATATTTCAGGAAGAGCGAACGCTTCAGGCTCGGCACGTTGAGAGGATGAGGGAGGCTGCGACGGATACAAACAGTTGCGTTCCAACATCCTACTTTCTTTCTCGTGCCACGGCTCAGTATTCGGGCGCAGGATCGCGTGAAGCTCCCCAACGTTCATCTCGGTCGATTGCGGATTCTGCTTTGGTGCAGCAAAAGCTTTAAACGTCACCTTTTGCCACGTTGGACGATGCGCCACCCATTTCGAGTCGCTTCGTCGGTCCGCGAACACGGCCTCGAGCTTGGCGATTGTCCGGGCAGTGCGTTCCAACTCTGCGGGGATGTTTATCCGAACGAAGGCTTGAAGACGTGCTTTCTTCTTCTGGAAGCGGGCCGCTCGTGCTCTAGCGAGAGATCCGGCGATCCCTTTGTGAGCAGCCCGAGTTGTGTCCAATGCGGCCTTTACGACCGCGTAGATGATCCATCCCGCGACGCCAAGCACAACTAGTATTAGGGCCAGTTCCTCGGGCATGACGTGATCTTACCTTTCAAACTACCAGGCGAGGGCCGGCTGTCGAAATCGGTGCGCCACCCGAGGAGCGCACCGGAGGTAGTGCAGGAGTATCGGGGCCTGTATCAGGCCGCAAAAAGTTGCCGGAAACAGGAAGGACACGCGCTCGCGCTGCCGTCAAAGGAACGATTCGATTAATCGGCGAATGCTGCTGCGAGCGTTCCGAGAGTCTCTCCGGTACCAATGAGCCCAGCAGCCGCATCGGCGTTGGTAGCGTCTAGGAACCGTCCGTCGGATTTTAGACTGAGGCGCAGCACACGTCCGCATGCTGACCTGCCGAGCCAGTCAGATACCATTGAAAAGTGCCCGCTGAGGGCATTGGGAAATGGCTCGTCCTTGTCCGGAACGGACTCGTAGAACTTACTCCACCACCTTTGCGTTTCTCGCTCCAGCCTCAGCCTGAACTCTTGACCGGAGGCCGATTCATTCGGCTCCGGAATCAACAAAATGGACAACATTGTCTGCCTCACTGTTCTGCCGTCCCACCCCCGCGACTGGTTGCCCAGTTCGCTTGACAACGGTGGGACTGTCGAAATATTACTGCCGCATAGAAGTCAATGCAAGTCATTGATACAATGGAACTTCGGTGTCACGCGGGAAAAATAGAAGATTATGTGCTTAGCGTCGGCAGGAACTAGCGCGGGGGCTGCAAAAATTCTGCGGCGGGCTACTTATAGCCGCGGGCAAGCGGGTGAATGCCGACGGTTGGAATATGTGAGCGGGGGAAGCCGACAGGAAACGCAGTCAGAAGTTTGTTGCATTTTTCTGACATAGAGCTATACTGAAGCAGTCAGAAGTTTGTTGCATTTATCTGACATGAGGCCATCCATGTCTACTCCTGCATCCAGCATTCCAGCCGCCATCCGGGACCGCATCTCCGCCCCGGCGCAGCCGCGCGTCTGGACACCGGAGGACTTCGCAGACCTGGGACCGCGCACTGCGGTCGATCAGGCCCTCCACCGGCTTGTTGCTTCCGGCGACCTGCGGCGTATCGCTCGCGGCTTCTACGACACACCCCAGGACAACCGGCTTACCGGAAAGCTCACCTACCCCAACCCGCGCGATGTGATCGACGCGCTGGCCCGTAAGGGTAAGGTTCGAGTGGTGGTCGATGGCCTCACCGCCGCCAACGATCTTGGACTCACCGACGCCGTTCCGGCGCGTATCGGCGTGCTCACCGATGGCCGCTTGCGACCCATCACGCTCGGCAACCTGACTCTCGACTTTCAGGCCGCCGCGCCCAGCCGCCTCTACTGGGCGGGCCGTCCCGCCATGCGCTTTGTGCAGGCGCTTCATTGGCTGCGCGATATGCTTCCGTCCGACGACGGAAGCCTCCGCAAGCGCCTTGTCTCCATTCTGAGAGACCCCGATCATGGACGGGCCATTCAGGACGACTTGCGCAGCGGCCTGTCGGCACTCCCGGAGTGGATGCGGGTGATCGTGCGCGACCTGCTCCAGCAAGCGAACGCTGGAGCGTCGCCGCTGGCAGAGAAAGGGAAGCCCTCCAGACGCGCCCCGGCACCGGCCTCTATCATCAAAAAGGCGAGGGGTTCGAGCAGCCGATGACCGAGGGTTTTCAAACCGTACTGGCCGCGAGCGACGAGGAGCGCCGCGACCTCTTTGTTGGCGCTGCCGACCGCCTGCGCACCAATGAGCAGAACATCGAAAAAGACTTCTGGGTTTGTTGGACGCTCGATGCGCTCTTCAATGAATTGGAGGCCGGTGGGCCGCGCCTGCTCTTCAAAGGCGGAACCTCGCTCTCCAAAGGCTACGGCTTGATCGAACGGTTCTCCGAAGACATCGACATCACCGTCTTCCGGGAAGATATTGGACAGCCCGCAACTTTTGAGGAGTTGGAAGCTCTGAGCGGCAAGAAACGTAACGCCCGCTTGGAGGCCATCAAAGCCGCCTGCCAGGAGTACATTCAAGGGCCGATGCTGGAGCGGTTGAGCGTGCTGCTGCGGCAGACGCTCCAGACCGCAAATCTAAAGGCGGATCGGGCGCGCGTGGAAGCCGATCCAGACGACCCCGACGGCCAGAGCTTGCTTCTCTGGTATCCCAGCGCGACCGCTGAGGGCAATGCGTACATCCGTCGCGCCATCAAGATCGAATCGGGCGCAAAGTCCGCCCTTGACCCTCATGCTCCCGTCATCGTAAAGCCGTACATTGCATACGATCTTCCAAACCTGAACCTGGCGGTTGGAAACGTGACGACTGTTGACCCCGCCCGTACATTTTGGGACAAGGTTGTTATCCTGCATGGTTTGCGCCGCTGGTGGGACCATCGTGGCGAACTGAAGGGAGGCGGGCAGCGCGTCTCGCGCCACTACTACGATGTCTGCCGGCTCTTGGCTTCGGAGACAGGCCGAAACGCCACGGAAGCTAAAGAGATGGCCGAGGACTGCGTGCGACATGCGCGGATGTTCTTCAACCGGCCCGATTTTGACTTGGCCTCCGCCGTTCCCGGGAGCTTCGCGCTGACTCCACATGACGGGATGCTCGCCGATCTGCGGCGTGACTATGAAGCCATGTCTGGCATGGTCTTCGGTCCGATACCCGCCGTAGATGCGGTGGTTGCGGAGATCGCAGAGCTGGAACAGCGTCTTAATCGGCGACATTGAATTCTGGCAGGATGGCGAGGTTAAGAGATGCCTCTAAATCTTCTGTTCGGAGCCTCATGGTCAAGTTCCGCTCAAAATAATTCTGAATAGAGCACGCGAAAGCATAATGGTAGTTGGATTCCAAACGGGTGGAAATAACATGGTGGTGCATGACAGCCCCTTGGTGAGAATTGGCAGCTGTAGCTAAAAAGATATCTATGAGACATAAGACTATTGAAACCTGTTACGCCTGCGACCAACCCGCAACGACCAGAGAGCACGTTCCACCGTTTGCATTCTTCCCCGTGGGGTATCGAGAGAACCTTATCACTGTGCCCTCATGTACTCTCCACAATGAGGCTAACGCGATGGACGTGGAGTACACGCGCAATGTCGTTGGTACATGGTTCGGAGTGAATGAGATCGGTGAGCGGCATTTTTTTGACAAGGCTATGAGGTCTTTCGACCGTACCCCAGCTCTGCTGCATACGACTTTTTCGGACATTCGGCCCGTAGAAGTTCAAGGAATGGTGGTGGGTGCCTTTACGGCTGATGTCAAACGGATAAAAAGGGTGATGACCGCATGTCTGACCGCATTGCACTTCCGTGAGACAAACGAGAAGATTCCACATTGGGAAGTGGTGCTCCCCAATATGGGTTTCGGAAATGATACGACGCACGAGGAGGCTGGAGCTTGGCGCCAATTCTTATCGCTGTTCTCTCAGATGCCCTTTCAAGTTCGAGCGACCAGTTCTCCAGAGGTTTTCGAATATGCGGTAGCGGACATCGTTGGGGGCCGGGTGTATTCAATGAGGTTCTACAAGAGCTTTCTCGTCTTCGGTTTTAGAGGAGCCGAAGTCGATGGAGTGAGTTTTCAGTCCGAGTAACCCGAAGCAAGATCGACCTTTGATGTTCGAGGAATGTCTATGAATGTATTCAAAATGTTAAAGGTAAGACTTCTAAGGCGTCAGGCAGAGCAAGGTGATGTTGAGGCCATGACATGTCTGGGTGTCGAATACTTGGACCAGAAAAACTATGAGGAGGCAATACGATGGTGGCGCAAGGCGGCTGAACAAAACTTTCCGGGTGCGCAGGTGATGCTCGGAGCGGCATTCGATTACGGCAACGGCGTGAAGCAAGATAAAGGTGAGGCGGTTCGCTGGTATCGCATGGCGGCCGACCAAGGAGATATCACTGCGCAAAGCGCTCTTGGGTCAAACTATCTTCTCGGGGAAGGCGTAGCCAAAGACATTTCCGAGGGTATCCGTTGGCATCAAAAAGCCGCTGAACAGGGTGATCGATCTGCACAAATGCTTCTCGGGGGCCTGTATGCTAACAGCGATTTCGTCCCTAACGACAAAGTTGAGGCGGTTCGCTGGTATTCCTCAGCATTTAAGGCATCCTCACTCACACGATCGTTAGCAAAAGAAAATGCCGTGGAACTAAAGTGGTTTCTGTGGGCTGCCGAAGAGGGCGACGGAGATGTTCTATTGAATGTCGGGAACATTTACAGCAGTAGCGGAGGCGGTGTGCCTCAAAATGATGCGGAAGCCTTGCGCTGGTATCGTATGGCGGCTGACAAAGGGAACGAAGAGGCCCTTTGCCTAATCGGACATATGTATGAGAACGGTAAAGGCGTGCCGCAGGACTATGCAGAAGCGATGCGATGGTATCGAACGGCGGCAGAAAAGGGAAATGCTGGCGCTATGTTCAATATCGGAATGATGTACAACCGCAGCGAGGGCGTTCCGATAGATCCACACGAACTCTATTTTTGGTTCTATCTTTGCTCGACGTATCCGCTGCCACAATCTCAAGCGAGCCACGTCACTAAATCACTTGAAGTCCTGACCACTAAGATTGCCGCTGGATCAATAGTAGAGATCCGAGCGCGTGCTAAGCAGTGGATAGAAACTCATCCCAAAATCCATTTCCGCAATGATTGAATAGGGCGATCGTGATGTTCAAGCATTGTTAGAGCTATGTGCCTAAATTGATGGCGGCTTCAACCTCTGCGACATGCACTTCACTTCGCTTGACAAGATACTCATCTTTCTCTGCCTCAAATAACTCTGTCAGAGTCTTCCTATATTCATGCTGACTCTTCTCATATGATTTAACTCCTAGGATTGCGCTGAGCAGCACTTGAGCGTATGAATCGAAATTCCCTGAAGCTCGAAGATCAAAATAAATATCGAATACCATGCCCGCCAGGGAGCGCTTTGTTCGATGCCCGATATGTTTAGATTGCAAGACATAGTACAGGCATCTCGTCATCGCTATAATGCTGCTCTTCGGAATATTGCTATTCTCATCGTAGGATACAGACGTGGATTTTAACTTCACGTTCGCCTGATCAGACGGGATATGCTCTACCGCCAAGATCCAGTCACGCATACTGGAGAAGGCACGATAGAGGATGTACCCATACCTCGTAGGAAACTCGTACTCTGGCTCTACCAGAGGATCAGTGAGCCTGTAATTGCGCACAATGCGTTCAATGACTAACGGCATATAGTACAGCCACATGTGCCATTCCATTTTCTGAAAGAGCGCTTCCTTGACCATTATGTCGAAGAACTGCACGCCCACGAACAACGGCGAATGCCACGATTCAACATCTTCAAAGTCTCTATCAACTGTTCTGTTGTAGGCGTCGCCCAGCGGATGCCTCGTCAAATCATCCAAATACGAAAGCATAGAATCACCAACGGGCTTGTAAATGTTAAGCTTCTTGGCGATGCTGACATCCTTTAGAAAAAAGTAGAGAAATCGGTTTGATTCAGGCAACTGGTAACGCTCATGCCACGTATTTTGATTGTTCTGAATCTCCCTATAAAACACGCTATGGTGATCGCGTAATAATTCTTTTACGAACAAATCGACGAACTCAGCTCGTTCAAATGATTGAGTAGAAAGCTCGATAATCTCCAATCCAAGGTATGGCCTTGTTTGCGCTAGTGCTGTTAGGAATTTGGGAGCAAGAAAGACTCCACGGATGAGTTCTCTCGAAGAGTCTTGGGACGTGTCATCCACGGGCAGAAGCCTCAGAACGCGCCATGCTGTGTGCGATATGCTCGAACGAATACGTCGGTAATACCTTCGGCCTGTGGAGTTGTTTGCCTGCGTTAAGGGAGGCGCACCTTTGGCTTTCGCCAGCTCGTCAATTAAGAATGCAGTTGACCTGATACTGCTAATAGGGCTCAATCTCTCGCGTAGTCGTGGTAGGAAGTAATCGGAACTATATATTCTGAATAGGCTTTTTAGGTGCGTGTGGAGTAGGGCAAATAGTTCGCCATAGTTCCCATTCCAGTAAAGCTCTTCAATCAATTCGCGGAACGTTGACATCTTGCTCCTCGTCAACTTAGCGAAACGTAGGCGAATCCAGAGAGTCGCAGCGACAACGAGAATGACCAAGTATGTCGCATTCTTTGGTGTGAGGCCTTGTGGCCAGCATTCCTTCGGGGGCAGCCAAGAGAGATGTCGTTGTAAGAACTCGTAAAATTCGAGACTGAGCACCGCGAAGATTCCAAAAAATACTACGGAACGATCGAATGTTCGGATACGGACCCTGATATCCAATTGCCGCTCACGAGGCGTAATCGCAAGGACGGCGGCGAGTAGCGTCAATACCGTAATGAGTAGGTCCATTTGCTGAGATTATATTCGCCCTTCATCTGAAACGAGGCCGCTTGTTTCAGACGTGAAAAGGTGCAACGATCCCCCAAGTTGCCAATCCAGAATAGCGACTCCGTGCAGGCGGGAGGAAGAATCCTCCCTGTCTCCGGCCAGCTCCGCCGTCCTCCGCCACCCACCTCTGCGGGCCTGTGTCCTGCCCGCAACGCCGGCCCTAACAATTCCTGCGCTCCGCGCCCAGCAGGGTAGACAAGCCTGCTAAGGGGAGGTATCCCCTCGCGCCCGCAAGCCACTCCCCAATCTTCCGCGCTTCGCTTGTGCAGACCTCCGCTGCGCTCCGCCCTTTCCACTTCCGCTGCGCTTCCGTTGCAAGGGTGGGGAGACCCCTCGGCTTGCAGTTGCTACCCCCCACCTTCGCCAGGAGGCGTTCGGCATGTACATGCCGCGTTTCAACGCGGAAATGCAAAGGCCAACGCCAAGGAGGAAGCACCCATGAACACCCAAGCCACCACCGCCACCGTCACCCCGTTTACCCAGAACCTCAAACAGCAGCAGCAAAAGCAGCAGACCGCGAAAGACGTAATCGCGGCCAACGTCCAAGCCCTCATCGAGCAGTTGGAGCAGGGACACAGCGAAGGACTCACCGCCTACCTCTTGGCGATGGGGAAATTTCACAACTACAGCTTTGGAAACATCATGGAGATTGCGCGGCAGAAGCCGGACGCAACCCGCGTTGCCGGAATGTATGCGTGGAACCAGCTTGGCCGCCGGGTCAAGAAGGGCGAGAAGGGCATCCGCATTCTCGCGCCCATGATTGGGATTCGCCGGAAGAAGGATTCGGAAGCCGAGAAGGATATCCGCACCCAGAACCAACCCGTTCTCGTGGGGTTCCGTTCGGCCTACGTCTTCGATGTCAGCCAGACCGATGGTGCAGAGCTTCCCGAACTTTCCGAGCGCGTGAAGGGCAATGTCGGAGAGTACCGCGAACGCCTGATTGATTTCGTCATTGCTCAGGGCATCGAGCTTGATTGGAAGGAGAGCATTTCCCCCGCGTTGGGTGTGAGCTACGGCGGGAAGATCGTTCTCTTTCCCGGTCAGGAAACCGCCGAGGAGTTTTCGACCCTCGTTCATGAACTCGCGCACGAGATGTTGCACAAGGCAGAACGCCGCACCGCAACCACTAAGACCGTTCGCGAGACGGAAGCCGAAGCAATCGCCTTTGTTGTCGGCAAGACCATCGGCCTCGACACCGGACGGGCATCCGCCGACTACATCCACCTGTACCACGGCAATGCCGCACTTCTGGCCGAGAGCTTGGAAGTGATTCAGAAGACCGCCGCCGTCATTCTTTCCGCACTGGAAACGCCAGCAGCGGAAGGCACCGCCGAAGCCGAAACAGAGCCCGAACTGGCGCAAGCCAGCTAAACGCCTTTCTTGATGGCGGGCGGCTTCGCGCCGTCCGCATAACGCCCCCGTACGCCCAAACACAGAAGGAGAGCACCATGAACACCCAGACCGCTACCGAGTACCGCAACCTTCCTCTTTCCGTCCTCACCGAATCGAAGACCAACCCCCGCCGCATCTTTGAAGATGATGCGTTGCGCGAACTGGCCGAGAGCATCCGCACCAGCGGAGTCGTGCAGCCCTTGCTTGTTCGTCCCATCACTGAGCAGGACTTCGAAATCGTTGTCGGAGCGAGGCGCTTTCGCGCTTCCAAGCTTGCCGAGAAGTTCGACGCACCATGCCGCATCGCCAACCTAACCGATGCGGAAGTTCTCGAAATCCAGCTTGTCGAGAACCTTCAACGCCGCAACGTTCACCCGTTAGAAGAGGCGCAGGGTTTCCGTGCGCTTCTGAATCTGGAGGAGCCGAAGTACAGCGTCGAGCAGATCGCAGCCCGGACGGGTAAATCTCCCGTCTACGTCGCCCAACGCCTCAAGCTGACTGACCTCTCCGCGCCCGTGGTTGAGGCGTTCTATGCCGAGGAGATCGGCGTCGGACACGCTCTGCTTCTGGCGAAGCTGCAGCCCGACCAGCAGGAGAAGGCATTGAACGAATGCTTCCGTGAGGAATGGGCGGGGACGGGCAAGAAGCCCAAGCGCATCCTGCTACCCGTTCGCCACTTGCAGCACTGGATTGAGCATCAACTCATGCTCATCTTGAAGCTCGCTCCATTCAGCCGGAAGGATGCCACCCTCATTCCCGCCGCTGGAAGCTGTCTCGATTGCCCCAAGCGGACAGGGCACAACAGGCTTTTGTTTGCCGACGTGCAGCAGGACGCTTGCACCGACCCGACCTGTTACGCTGCGAAGGTCGAGGCCCACGTTCAAGCCACACTCGCCAGCAAGCCAAAACTTGTTCAAATCAGCACGAGCTACGGCACGATGCCCGAGGGAGTCGTGGCCATCGCACGCAACAAGTACGTCGAGCTTCGAGCCGACAAGCCGAAGACACCGGAGATGGCAAAGTTGCCGGAGTTCAAAACGTGCTGCTTCATGAGCGAAGCCATCGTTACGGTTGGGATTGAGAAGGGCGAGGTTCGCAAAGTCTGCGTCAATCCCGAATGCCCCATCCACCATCCCAAGAAGCAGCCGAACAAAGCCAGCGTCAACGCGAAAGCGGAGCAGGAGAAAGAACGCCGCGAGGAGGTGTTAGCCAATGCAACGGGGTTGCGCGTCCTCAGTTCCATCGTCGCCGCCGTCCCGGTTCGTCTGATGAAGCGCGACTTGCTTTTCATCATTGAGACCCTGTTGCCTCTCTTGGACGAGCGCAGATTGCAGACCCTCTCCCGGAGCCGGGGTATCAGGCCGCAGGACGGAGACGCCATCGGAAAACTGATGGTCGCATTCGCCCGGAAAGCCGACGAGTCCGCACTCGGACGCTTGATTATCGAGGGAATCATTTTGCTCTCGTCAAGAAACCAGCCCGATGCCGGAAAGGTCTTGAGGAATGCCGCACTGGCATACAAGGTGGACACCGACGCCATCGCCCTCAAGGTGAAGCAGGAGTTCGCCGCAAAGGGCAAGGCAAAGAAGGCAGTCAAGCCGTCGGCTGCGAAACCACAAGCCAAGAAAGCAGCCTAGCGTCATCTCCCAGCGGGGCGGCGAACCTGCCGCCTCGTTTCTTTCACGCCTAGAAATCGCGCAGGGAGAAACCGCTTTGGTTTCTCCCTGCACCCTCATCCAGCTACCGGCCCCCGCTCGCCGGCAGCGCGGCAGGAAGGCGTTCCCCCTTCCTGCATCTTCCCCCTTTCGTGTGCCCGTCTTCCCACCCTGGGCGTTGCTCCTGCATGGCAGGAGCGACTATTCCCACCCACCCGACGGGCAAAAACCGACTCGAATATCTGGGGCGGGAGGAACGGCTCACAAAGTCGGACAGTCGGGCCTGAGGGTGTCTACTACATCTGCTAATGTCCATTATTAGATGTAGTAAGGGGGCACGGATGGACATCGAAACTGGCGGCGAGACTTCGCATTATCTCCACTCGACACTGCGCGAGCGGATTGTCGAGCATGTGTTTGTGGGCGACGCCCTGCGCTGGCTGTGGGTGCATCGTGTGACAAATGTTGAGGTGCTTCGCTCCGAGTTCGACGCCGGAGGATACGACCTGGTAATGAGTCACGGCAGGATCGTCAGGCACATTCAATTCAAAACCTCAATGGTGGGTGGAAAGGCGGCCAGTATTACAGCCAGCTTAAAGCTCATGGACAAGCCGAGCGGCTGCATCATCTGGATCATAGTCACTCCAAAATTGGAACTTGATTCCTACCGCTGGTTGGGGGGTGCTCCGGGTCAACCGCTGCCCGACATCCGAAATATGAGAGTCGCCAAACATACCAAGGCAAATACCAAAGGCACAAAAGCGGAACGGCCAGACCAGCGGATCATCGCTCGTAGCCGGTTCGATTCACTTGCCTCGCTCGACGAAGTGTTGGAGCGACTATTCGGACCGCTGACATGAGTCAATTTGCATGGATCGGCACCAGCCCCCTTTTCCGGTCGACGGTCGCCACGCTGGCATAGTGCGTTCTGTTGTGCCGTCTGAAAGAAGACGCGGTGATGTCCCACGGCATAAACCCGCGCTGCTTCGCAGCGGGTGAATAGCTGACACGTCATCCCCAATGGGGTATGCGTTAGTACACATTTGTTTACGATGGTTAACATGTGTGCTTTCAGCAGCTTGCGAGTTCTTGTTTCCGCGCGTGAACATGCGGGTAGCGAACGCTACCCATGAAGTTATCGGGTGCGAACTTGATGATCCAAAAGCCCTTACGAAAACCACGCTCAACAACCCGGCATCAAAGATGGTGGCGATCTAAGTTCTACCGGGGGTCATATTCGCAGTGTCCGCCACCGACTCGAAGCCGTCTTCCCTGATTCCGCCAGCGGTTCCCGCTGCCCGGACCTCCGAAAAGTACCGCACCAATTCCATCGGCACCCGGTTGTCCGAAGCAGAGCTTTCCGAAGTCGAAGCCGCAGCCGCAAGCGCCGGGAAGAAAGTTGGCGAGTGGCTGCGCGACGCTGCGCTCGCCCAGGCGCGTTCCGTCCCGGCCCAAAATACCGACCCGATCCTGCTCGCGGAACTGATGGCGATTCGCACCCTTATCCTTAATCTGTTCGCGGCAGCTTCCAAAGGCCCCTTGACGGACGAATCGCTCCGCAAGATGCTGGCATACGCCGACTCCGTTAAACAGCAAAAGGCCGACGAGTTTCTGGTCAAACTGAGGGGCAAGAACGGCAGCAAACCGTCCGAGGAAGTGCCATGAAACCGATGCGATTTCCGCGCCGGTTTCCGTGGCTGATTGTGTTTCTCATCGCGGTCGGCCCCGTTTTGTTTAGCGTCCCGCTGACCATCTGGTATTCGTTCACAATGCCGCCCTTGGAGCGGTATTACTACGACGCATACTTTAACAGTACGGCCCTCAAAAATTCTCCGAGCGCAACGACTGACGTTCAGTGGATATTCAAGACCGCTCCCGGCCGGACCGAAGAACTCGCCGGCCCGGCCGATATTGTGTCCGGTTCCTCGGCAGATCAAGAGCGTCTTGCCGTTCCGATGAAGCTCTCTTCTGCTGCCCGGGATGCGGCTTGGAAGAGCCTCGTTCAGGGACCGAAAGAGCGGGTCAACGCCGCCGAGTTGCAACGATATCTTCAGGCCGAATTTTATGGCGGAGAGGGCTTCTGGCGGCTTCTACTTCAACCTGCTTTGTGGGGAGTGGCTTTCATCCTCGCTCTGCTCGCCTTACGGATATGGTTTCAGGGCCAATCGAAACAGGAAGAGCGTCACGGACGCCGCACGAAAGGGCCGGAGCTGCTGTCCGCTCTGCGCTGGAATCGCCAGACGAAGGCCGATGGTATTCAACTGCGCTTGCGTTGGAACAATCCATGGCTTGATCGGTTCAGCAAGTTCCTTCCCGGATGGGCGAGTCCATCGTTCCGCGTCCCTCGAAATCTCGAAGCCAGCCACCTCCTCTTGATGGGCGACACCGGCAGCGGTAAGTCTTCGGCGATCCGGCAGATTCTTCGCCAGATTGCGGAGCGAGGAGAGACTGCCATCGTGTACGATCCGGCGCTGGAGTTTACCCCTGAGTTCTACTCGCCAGCGCGGGGCGACTTGATCCTCAATCCTCTCGATACACGCTGTCCCTATTGGGGCCTTGGCGACGAGATTACCAGCGATGAAACTGCGATGACCATTGCCGCGGCGTTCCTGCCAGAGAAGGATTACGAAAAAGAGTTCTTCACCGATGGCCCACGCCGGATACTGGCCCATCTACTCAAGCGAAAGCCGCAACCCAGAGACATTCTCAGGCTGATGTCGAATCCTTCGCAGATAGAAGCATCGGTAAAGGGAACACCTCTTGCCGCTTTGCTTGATCCTGCTGCACCTGCCCAGCGTTCCGGTGTCCTGGCAAGTCTAAATATGGTTGCCGACAGTTTGGAGTTGTTACCGGAGTGGGAGCATACGAGACCGACGTTTGCCACTGCCGAGTGGTATGACGAGCGGAAGCGATGGGTCTTTCTGACTTCACAGTCCTCTTATCGTGAGAAGATTCTACCGCTGCATTCCGTGTGGCTTGATCTGTTTATCCTGCGCATGATGGGCTATTGCGATGCTCCTAACGTCAAGCCCGTCTGGTTCGTTCTCGACGAACTCGCCAGCCTCAACAAATTGCCTCAGCTTCACTCCGCCGTCACTGAGAATCGCAAGTACGGCAATCCCGTCGTGATGGGCTTTCAGGGCCGCAGTCAATTGGAGAAGCGATATGGCCAGGACGCCGAGGCCATGCTCTCCCAGCCCGCGACCAAGATATTCTTCAAGACATCTGAGCCGCGCGCGGCAAAATGGATCTCGGAGGCTATCGGAGAAATCGAAGTTGAGCGGCTAAAAGAGTCGCGTTCGATGGGATTGTTGCGAAGCAAGAAGTCGTTCGCGATGGAGATTACGACCAAACCGCTTGTTATGCCTTCCGAGATCGCGGGCCTTGAGCCTTTGCATGGCTACATCAAGCAGGGAAATCTCGTCGTCCCTGCTCATCTTCCATACCTCAAACCGAAAGCGAAGCAACCGCGATTTATTGAGCGAACTGTATCGGTATCGCCGCGTTCTGTTGCCGTGCAGCACGCAGTGGTCAACGCTCAACAGGCAGCGAGTACAGTCCCGAACGAGTCTCCAAAGAAGCCGGTCCAAAAGCAGTCGGTATTCCCTGGGGCTATACGACAGAAGGCTGGGAATGAAAAGTTGCGTGACTGGGATGAATCGGAGTGGATTGAGTAAGGCTTCAATAGATGACTCAAGAACAGTTCATGGCTTCCGACAAGTCGACTTTCTAGGCACCAATCCGCTCATCGCTAGGTGAATTGCCCATTCGCATTGTCTAGGAACACCGAACCATCTTCCCAAATCACACTGATTCCAAGTGTTCCGAGCCATTGTACGAGCGACATGTCGGGTTTGTTCGGCACAAGGATCGCCTTATGGCACTCGCCGATTTCGTCTTGTGCCTGAAATGCATAGTCGAGCAACTGGCCAACGGCCATCCGAATGTACTCTCTACTCGCGGAACATTTCGCCTCAATTAGGTTCTGCCGGGCGTCTTCGAAGGCATCGCACTGGAGTCGATGGACACGAAATATGCGTAGCTTGCGGTCCTGATGCTCTATCCAGAGCCGGTATCTTGTGACGAGAGCGGCTTCCCGCTTTCTTGCCTGCTTCACCAGTTCCGGAGTCCTCACCTGATATTCGAGTTGCCCATCACTGGGAAGGGGGCCGAACTTAACCTCGTGCGTTTGACGCTGTGATGGCTTACCACGCTCCGTTTTTGCAGCGGTGGCTAGCTTTGCGTCCAGCCAGCGGCAGAGGACTTTATGTTGTGGGTTCCATTCAGGGTGGAGTTGGTGCAGCGCCGCCGTCTGATTTACAGCCTGCAGAATGGGCAGAGAGGCTGGTGGCCTGCTCATGGGAACAAAGGGATCAAGCTGACGTAACGATCCGAATGGCTCGTGCGGTTTGAATCCGCTCAGGCGAGTCTTGAACCCTCCGACCACAGTTCCAAAACCTACCGTCTCGGGTTCTCCTCCGAAGCGACGGGCAATGAGAATTGTGTCGCCGGGCTGAATTGCACGGGCGAACTTCGGGCCGAGCCGGTGCCGATCGTCATCGGGTTGCCACCCCATGAATGCGGCCTTCCATTTCACGCTCGCCTGTCTCCAGTCGTTCACGGTTCTGGGATTGAAGCGAACGTTCGGGGATACTACCCAGTATTTCCCTGAAGTCTCCATTGGCCTTCCTTTGACTGTTGTCCGTAGCATACCCTTTGCTATCCCCAAAGTGGCAGCAGGATAAATGTTAGCGGACTTCCGCCGCTTTTCAGGTTGAATATAGAATCTCATCAGGCAGAAGCGAGATGCTGCCGCGCACGTTGTGGAGTACACGCGCATGTTGACCATCTCTAAATCGTTATCTGCGGGCCAGGCGCGGACGTATCATTCCCGCGAGTTCACCTCTGAAAAGCAGAACTATTGGAGCCGCGACCAGCAGGCGCATAGCGAGTGGCAGGGCAGGCTTGCGCAGAAGTGGGGTCTGCGTGGCGACGTAGGCTCCGACCACTTCGCCCGTCTGAGTGAAGGCCAGCACCCTGAGAGCGGCGTGCAACTCGTGAAGCATCAGCCCGCCAGAACCTACGAAAACGAATACGGCAAGGAAATCACCAGCGTGGAGCATCGCGCCGGATGGGACGCCACATTCTCCGCACCGAAGTCCGTCTCCCTCACCGCCCTTGTGGGCGGCGATGATCGTGTGCGGGAGGAGCACCGTGAAAGTGTCCGCGTCGCTCTTGGGGAACTGGAGCGATACACGCAGGCGCGTATCGGCAACGTCCATGCACCGGAGACTACGGGCAAGTTCATCGCGGCCACCTTCGAGCATGATACCGCCCGTCCTGTGGACGGCTACGCCGCGCCGCAGCTCCACACCCACGCTGTCATCTTCAATGTGACCGAACGCGAGAACGGCCAGACCCGCGCGCTCCAGGAGCGCAGCTTGTTTCAGTCCCAGCAGTATGCGACCGGCGTGTACCGCTCGGAGCTCGCCATGCGGTTGCGTGGCTTGGGCTACGAGATCGAGCGCGGCAAGCATGGTCAGCCGGAGATCAAGGGCTACACACAGGAGTATCTCGATGCATCGAGTCCGCGCCGGGAACAGATCAAAGAGCATCTACAAGAGATCGGCAGAGACGGTGCGGGTGCGGCACAGGTTGCCGCCCACCGCACGCGGGACAGTAAGGAACTCCATTCGCCGGAAGAGGTGTTGCAGCGGCACCGCGAACTGGCCGCACAGTTCGGCCATCAGGCAGATCGTGTTGTCGCGCAGGCGCGCGAACACGATCAACAGCATATTCAACAACCCGAGAAGACAGTACAGCAGTCCGTGACCTACTCACGTAACCATGTCTTCGAGCGTTCTGCGGTGCAGGACGAGCGAGCCATCCTACAGGCGGCGATGGATCGCAGCATGGGGCAAGCTACCTATAGCCAGGTGAGGCATGAGTTTGAGCAGCGAGTGATGCGAGGCGAGTTCCGCGCAGTTGAACAGACGGATGGCCGCGCCGCGCCACAGTACACAACCGCCGAGATGGTTCGCATGGAGAAGGAGATCGTCGGCCAGATGCAGCGAGGCAATGAGCGCGGCTATGGCGATCCCATGCTCGTATCGCCTTACCTGCGGATTGCGACGGAAGACCGGCACCCGGAGTTGAGTCCAGCGCAACGAAGCGCGGTCGATGAGATATTTGTGAGCCGCGAGAAGATTGTTGGATTGGATGGAGTCGCCGGCGGCGGTAAGACAACGACGCTGGCTGTGGTTCGTGAAGGTGCGGAGGCGCAGGGGTATACGGTCGAGGGATTTGCGCCGACATCCCGCGCGGCTTATAAGCTCGGCGAAGCCGGTATGGAGACTTCAACACTTCAGCGTCACCTTGCCCGAGGCCAGCAGCCGGACACCGGCGAGAAGCGATTGTATGTACTCGATGAGTCGTCACTGGCCTCTACCCGCCAGATGCGCGAGTTTGTAGAACGGCTCCATCCCAATGACCGCGTTCTGCTGGTAGGCGACACGCGCCAGCATGAGGCCGTCGAAGCGGGCCGCCCCTTCGCGCAACTTCAGGAAGCGGGAATGCGCACGGTGAAGCTGGAGGAGATCGTGCGGCAGCGCGACCCGGAGCTGAAACAGGCCGTCGAGCAGTTGGCTCACGGTCAGGTGGGAGCCGCTGTCGAAAGCCTCGACCGGCAGGGCCGCGTGCATGAGGTAAAGGGCCACGAGGAACGCATCTCGGCCATTGCACACGAGTATGCCAAGTCACCTGAAAGCACGCTGGTAGTTTCGCCCGACAACCGTTCACGCACAGAGATCAATCAACGGATACATGGCGAACTGCAATCGCATGGCGTTGTAAGCCGCGAAGAACACTCCGTGCAGACGCTCGTTCCGCGCCAGGAGATGACCGGCGCAGACCGTGGTTGGGCACAGCAGTACCAAGTGAATGACATCGTGCGCTATTCACGTAGCTCTCAGGAGACTGGCATTGAGAAGGGTGAATACACTCGCGTTGTTTCAGTAAATGCCCAGGAAAATACGCTGACGGTTCTGCGGACGAATGGGGAACAGACGACCTACGATCCGCGCCGCCAGATGGGTGTCTCTGTCTACCGAGAACAGGAGAAGGCATTTTCTGTAGGCGACCGCATCCAGTTCACCGCGCCCAACAATGAGATGAAGATTGCGAATCGTGAATTGGGAACCGTGGAAGGAATCGCGCAGGATGGCACGATGCGATTGAAGCTGGATAGCGAACGCAGTATGAGCCTCGATCCGCAGAGGCACCCTCATCTGGATCACGGCTATGCCGTGACCAGCTACTCCAGTCAGGGGCAGACCGCAGACCGTGTGCTCATTAATATAGATACGGAGCTTGGCGCAAAAGACCTGCTCAACAATCGCATGGCCTATGTCTCCGTTTCACGCGGCGCTCACGATGCACAGATTTTCACGAACGACCGAGAAAAGCTCCCGCAAGCGTTGGGCCATGATGTTTCGCACCAGAGCGCCCATACACCCGACCGGAAGCCGCCGCAGCGCGAGCTTGCCGAGACTCCCAAGCAGGAAAAGAGCCAGGGCATGGACATTGGATTGAGTCTCTGAAGCGTTCAGCGTATCGCTGCGATATCATTATGGCCGAGTGGTGAAGTGGTGGTAAAGCGCCGCAGAGGTTCTGAACCGCATATGCCAGTACCGACGGATTGGTCTCAACAACAGAAAACTGTGCTGGAAGAGTACAGACAGGACCTTGATCCGTATGGGCGTTCCTACGACGAGCTTTTTATCAAGCTCGTTTGCACTGAGACAGCGAAATCGTGGCAGGATTTTCTCGATTGGATAGGGGAACTCCAGGGGTCATGGTGCTTCCGTGGCCAACGCGAATCCGCGTGGACGCTCCAAACCTCACTTGATCGAGAGGTAAGAGTTAGCACGCCCAGTGGTCACAGTCACCTCGACCGCCGGAGCGTAGAGAACAAGTTGCTCTTTCGTTTTAGGCAACAAGCTCACCAGTTCGTTCCTCATACTCCGCCTGTCGATGACATAGCCAGTTGGTTCGCGTTGATGCAGCACTACGGTACGCCTACTCGCCTTCTCGATTGGACCTCGTCGCCATATGTCGCTCTCTACTTTGCAGTAGAAGAGAAAGGAGAGAGGGATAACGGGTACTCAGCCATTTGGGCGATCGACCTAGATTGGCTGGAGACGAAAAGGCAGAAGCACCTCGAATCAATAGACCCGAAGGAACGAAATGCATATTTGAGTGGCTTGCTTGAACAACGTGGCGCACCTCTAGTCGTCAAAATCGAGCCGCCGCAAGCCAATGATCGCATGTCTGCTCAACAAGGGTTCTTTCTCTGGAAGCTGTATGAGGGTACGCCGTTCTTTGATCAGATTTTGATTTCGATGATGATAGATCCGATACAGGAACGACCAGTTATTAGAAAGCTTAAGGTGGGTGAGAACTTGCGAATCGAGTTTCTTGAGAGATTGCAAAGCGTGAACATCCACAGAGGGTCCTTATTCCCTGGTCTCGACGGATTTTGCAAATTCCTTAAGACAGATTTGGAGATCGAAGTTGCAAGAGAGGCTGAGCGACAAAGATCGGGAGATGGGGGATGAATGCGGTATCTTCCTTGGTAAAGCGGTCCCAAAGCTCGCGGCGTTGCCCTGATACGTTCACCTGCCGTTTACCAATTGATGGTTAACGGCAACGGGACTTCGGCTTTGATGAGATTGCGAAGGCTAGCAACTCTGCTCGTTTCGCGTCTTTCGGTGCATCGGCGCTATCGGCCTGCGTAACGTTCGAAGACGCCATGTGTGCGCCAGCCGCCGATCCTCATGATGATCTCTTCAGTGATTCCCGGACGACGAAGATTGCGAGTTGAAGCGCGGCGCAGATTGTGGAAGAGAAGTCATGGCGCTTCGGCAGACTTCCAGGATTTGTCCAAGGTCTCGCGGAAGTCTTTACAGGTTTCCCTTCGGAGCGCGTAATGCGAGGCGGTAATATGGTTGCTTGAGCTTTGGGATGAGGGAGGAGCAATGCCGTCAGTTGCCAGTTTTCTATCGCGCTGGTCGCCGAATCTGGCAAGCAGCGCACTTTCGACCGGGCTTGAAGCGTATTCGCTCGGTGACCACGCAAAGGCGTTCACGGAATTCCGAGCGCTCGCCAAGCAAGGTAACGCGAGTGCGCAAGCCATGCTTGGGCGTATGTACCATAACGGCGAAGGCGTTTCCGTTGACCTTGACGAAGCTGTGCGCTGGATCCGGTCGGCGGCGGAAGAAGGCGTTCCAGATGCCCAATTCAATCTTGGCGTGATGTATGAAGACGGCAAGGGAATCTCATGCGATATCCCAGAAGCTCTGCGTTGGTACCGATTAGCCGCGCAGCGCGGATTCGTGAACGCCCAAATCAATCTCTCAAATTGTTTTCATAACGGCGTGGGAGTCGATAAGGATGAGTCTTTGGCTGCTTGGTGGGTTAGCCTCGCAGCAGATCAAGGCGATGTCGATGCCCAACTCAACTTGGGCACCAGGTACATGAATGGGATCGGGGTTGAGAATGATGCTTTCGAGGCTCTCTTCTGGTTTAATCTCGCAGCCAAAGCGGGAAGTATTGATGCCATCCATTATCAAGAGACGGTGACCAAAAGATTAACAACAGATCAAGTAGAACGGATTGGTCAGGGCACCGATTGGAAGCCAAAAACCGCAACGGAGTCGGCGTTGCAAATTTTCAAGACCGCAGCGGGCCAGAGCATCGGCTCACTCAAACAGACTCTCGGAGAGGAAGTTTTTGGAAAGCTGAAGATTATTGACAGAGAAATCCCCACCGCCGGCGAGGTAATTCTGACAGAAACGCATGGTATCCGGCAGGTGACGATAGTCTCGAACATTAGGATAGCTCTCGCTGGGTATGATCGAAACCTCGATCTAAATTTCAAGACAGTTGAAAATGGTGAGGGTTTGCGCCATGTCCCAGCTTTGAGCGCAAGCATAGCAATTGCATTCATTCGACGAATTGATGACTTGGCAGACGCAGGTACGGTCTTGGGAGAGGATGCTGCGGACTTCACCCATAATCTCTTGGAATATCATCTGTCGCTCATCGGCGGGCTGGAAGAGATGATTGATTCGGGTACGCTGGCTTTGCTGCTCAAGCGGTTTTCATTGAGACAGGCGTTGCGCGCTCCAGGACTTGTAAGATACTCGCGATTGGACAAGATTATGCTGCCGCTTTTGCCGTGGTGATGGTCGAAGCACACGGCTCGATAAGTTTGATAGCAGGTTGAGATACTGTGGAAGTCGATTTCAGAAAACAGTTGGAGCGGCAACTCGGGTTTCTGCGGCGATCCTGTGAGAGCTACGACGCGGGCTACACCGACGAGGCCATTAGGATTGCCACAGCCATCCGCGTGTTGATCCATGACACCAAGAATTCCACTTCTCTCTTGAAGCACCTCGACGCACTGAATATCAAGCTATCAAGCACCGTTTCAGCGGATCAACACCCTGACGCCGTAATGTTAATCGGCATGGGGCGACTCAGGATGATTGGAGGAGGCCCAACAACGTGGAAAGCCGCGATCAGCCCGGATGCGATCAAAGCACAGTTTTCCGTGTCGGATTGGTGGAACCAGATTGTCTACATTCTGGGGAAAACGCGATCAAGCCGGAAAGACTTGCTCCTCGCGGCTGCCGATAAAGATGGCGGCGCGCATGTAGATGCAAAGCTCACTAAAGACTACGAGACCTTGATGACTACCGGCCAGCGCGGATTCTTCCATTATTCGCCAACAAACGAGACGCACAACTTTCAGCCCATTATGGATGCGCACTTGGTCTACATCCGGCAGATGGGCTTTGAGATTTTGAGTAGCCCGGATTTGCTGGCCCTCACAGCTTAGTTGGTCTAAGCTCGGCATGCTCGTGCGTCTCCTTGCCTTTTCTGCCATTAGCTCTAAAACGTCCACCAGTGAAGGTCTGCATACTTCCCTTTGTAGTCCCAAACGTCCGACATTTCGTCGTCCGCCCAGTATTTCAGGCCGACTCGCTCCAACATGCCACGCTGTTTGTCAAAATAGGCCATCAAGCTTTCGTGACGCTTCGGCTGTGTTTGGAGACTGCGGAGGAATTCGTAAGGGAGCTTGATTAGGGCAACCGCAGGCCCTTCAGGGTCAATCCAACCGCGCCTGTTCTCAGATTTGATTAGAACCAGTTCGTAGGCGTCTCCCTTACCGCGCAATTCGATGCAGTCAGGCAAATGGCGGAGCGGGTTTCCGATTTCGTCGGCGCGCCTTCCAAAGGGTTTCAAGCTGATCGTAAGCTCTGCGAACTCCGAAAAGACGCTGGCGGTATTCATGAAAAACAGATCTTGTTCCAGCCAGGTGAAGGTGATGTAGCCACTGGAGTACGGTCCTAGGGAATCCCATAGCGCGCCGTTGTTCTGCTTGATCTCATCCTCGGTATAGATGCCTGCGTCAACTAGCGCTTGTCCCAGGTGAGTCAGGCCAATTCTGAATTGAACCCGTTGGAATTTGCCCTTCTGTTTAGCGCGTTGCAGCAATTCTGAGCCTGCATCCCAAATGCCGTATACCAGATAGCCAACCAAGACTTGCCACCATGTGAAGCCAGCACCATACCTGGCGACGACCAGCGCCGATATGCAAAGGCCGTTCCCGTAGAGCCGGAACCATTTCTCGTCGCAGAGAGCGTCTAGCCCGTGCTGAAACGCTTTCATCGCTCTTTCGATCATCTTTCGCACCGCCTTAACGTTCCGCATAGATTCCGCACTTTTCGTGCCCCTTGGTCAGTTGCCGCCAGAAAGCATTTGCGTCAAGCAAGGCAGAAGGAACCCAAAGACGGTGATGTGGTTGGACGCGATAGCCACGAATGATTGATAGGCCGCTAAGAAACCGCCTGTCCCGTGGGTACTTTCAAGAACATCTATCCGGGTCAGAATTTCGGTCCGCGCCGCTTCGTCATCTATCGACTGCGCTTGTTCGCGCAGTTCGACAAAAACGCGATCCTTCGACATGGATACGGTGTTAGTGGAACTGTCGATGCTGTCCACATTCAGCCGCGCGTTGGGGCCGTGGAAATGGATATTCTCCGCCAGCTTCCCAGTTCTCGACGTTGGGATGCTGATAGGTGACGGAATCAGTTCGAGAATGCTACCCGGCTCCCTGCGTTCTCCAAATTTCGTTCGCACTGTGTGCATGTATTGAGACATGAAGGTTCTTTCTTCATCAACTTGGTTAACAATACCGTCGATGCCGGGCAACCTCACTCGGACAGGCGTTCCTACAGCGAAACGCTTGGGTGGCTTCATCGCTTTCGGCTTGGGCGCTTTCATGCCTCTACTATAACTGCCGCCGTTTCACAAAGTATCCTTTTCGCCCAACGATACGGCCACTTTGCCGCGTCGGGAAGACTGTGACATGCTGATGGAATGGACAGTCTACCCACGCTCGATGATGTTTACCGGAAGTTCGGAGAGGCTTCGGAAGCAGCGCAGCTTTTGGAGACGGAATTAGGCACGTTGCTCTTTGGAGAACAGGCTATCGCGGAAGACCTGCTCGGTGGGGACGGCAAACGCGCCACCGAGATTATGATGGCGATAAACCGCCAGACGCTCGGCACGCTCATCAAGAACGCTAAGGGGAACAGCCAGTCGATTGAACAAATCGCAACACTTTTGGACCTTGCGCTCCGAGAGCGCAACCGACTTTCACATTCGTTTTACCGGCAACACAATTTCCGCAGAAATTCAGGCGAGGGCCGGGCGTTGATGATGCAGGACCTTGAGACTATCCACGATGTCATTCTTGAGGCGTATAAGCAGTTGATGTTACTCCACGGTACCGACCTTGACGCGCTGGCCCAGCAACCGTTCACGCTGTCTATGGCCCATGTGCGGATCATCTGACAGCACGGAGTAGGCCGCGCGTCCTTGCCCCGCCGTGTTTCACAAGGGTACAGCTTGAGATACTGCCGGTGAGCGGGTTTGACGGGCATATCCTGTTGCGGCCCATCAAGGCGAAAACGCCGTTGCCGATCCCGCCGCCACTGGCGTTAGCCGTCTGCAAGTGAACATAGCCGCCCCGCACGAAGCATACCTTCAGAACATCACCGGAGAAATCACAAACCTGTCGCACCGCTGCTTTTGCTCATCGCGGATGCTCAAGGGTTGTTGCGGGTGCGCCCGGTCATACGACACGTCGAACTTGAGTGGGCTCCCGAACAAGCACGATTGCCAGCACAGCGGGAAGATGACAATCGTGTCCGGGTGAGCAAGCACTTCCGGGGTGACTGCTGGAGCTACCAGTGTGCCTTGCACAATGACCGCTTGGTCAGTAGCGGTGTATGGGTTGCTCTCTTCGTCGGTGTATCGCAAGCACCAGTCCATGTCCTTAGCCCATGAGGAGCCGGATTGCACATCAGTCAACATCTGTCTAATGACAGTATTCCTAACTGCGGGCGCGGGCATCGGATACGGCGTCATCGTATCGAGCTTGACTCCGGTTAGGCTCGTGTTCGTGGGGTGGGGGAAGATGTCGGTTACCTGCACCACCCTGTAGGAGCCAGCTACAGTTCGTTGCTGCTCCATCGCCATTGGAGACCTTGCTCTTAGCATGTGCATGAACTCAATCAGAAAATCTTTGTGCTTCGCCCATGATGCGAACTTGTCACGCTCCATTAGCTCACGCTTCGACCGCCATTGCTTCTCGAGGCGTCCGAATACAGAGTCGGGATGCGTGACGGCATCGTAGTCGGTTCCCTCGGCGTAGTCATAAAACCCTTCGCCCTGTCCGATTTCTCTAGTGCTGACCGGTCGCCATTTCTGAGTCTCTTTCTCGAAAGAGAAAAGAGGTCTGGGCTCTTCCTTGCGTGACGGGCCGATGAACCCTTGCATGTAACACTGCGGGAGCCAATGGTCTTTTCTTCCCGTCAGTTTGGAGCCGTTTTCTTCTGGAGACATTCGCGCTGTCCTCCAGCTTCATAGTAGTCCCGAAAATCCGCGCGCCCGTACATATCTAAACCAACGTTTAGAGCCTGCACGGAGCCATCCGTCCGACTTGAAGCTGGCCAACCGTGAACTCGGGACCGTGGAGGGCATCGGCCAGGATGGACGGATGAGTTTGAAGATGGACGGAGGCCGCCCAGAAGACCGTGTAGTCGAGCTTTATCCGGCGACGCCGAGCTGGGGGCCAAAGACCTGGTCAACAACCTCATCGCTTACGTTGCCGTTTCGCGCGGGCCTGCGCTGTGCAACTGTTCACTAACAGCCGAGAGAAGCTCGGCTCGGCGCTCGGGCATGATGTCTCGCACACAAGCAGCTCATACGCCCGGCCCGAAGCCGCCGCAGCGTGAGCTTGCAGAGGCACCCAAGCAGGAGAAGAGCCATGACTTGGACATTGGATTGAGCCTCTGAGCCTGCCCATGCCTGCAGTTCACCCCTCTCTCGGTTCTTGAAGGCCAAGCACTGCCCAAAAGAGAAGGTGTGCGATGATGGGAAAGCGGCAAAATTTACACATAAACTTACACAGTTCACATTTAGGCAAGCATAACTCTTTATATGGTAGCTACTTACTAAGAGACACAGCGGACTTAAAATCCGTCGCCCTTTAGGGAATGGGGGTTCAAGTCCCCCCTCGGGCACCAATGTTTACAGGGGTTTGGCGGTATTTCTTGTGGGTGAGGGATCTGGATCAGGTGCCGGTGGATGTTGCGGTGGCTGTTCGAGATTTTGGCTTTGTGACCTCGTGCAGATGCTTTGGCGGGGGCTATGCGTTCGTCTCGACTCGCTTGGACTACCCGCATGAATCGAGCAGATACGAGAGTGGGTTCTGAGACTCGAGCAAGCCATTAAGTCGTCACGGTATCTTCAGGCATTGCGTGGCATCGCGCACATTTCGGCGGTGACGATCGCGTCCGAGTCAGGCCCGGTCTTCGTTTCCCAGGCGCTCGATAACTGATGGGCTACTGCGGCTGTGCCCAGTGAGAACTCCAGTAGGGAGGGGCATCGACAGGGCAGAATCACGAAGACGGGTAACGCTCACCTGAGACGGATTGTTGTCGAATCCGCATTTCCAGATCATTGTTTCCTGGTGAGCGCCTTCCTGGCTGTTGCCTTCGGCGCTGCTTCCTGAGTCGACGACTCTGGACCGGGATCGGGAAACAAAACGTTCCCCCCTCTTAGAAGTTGCATGAGGGCCCCCGCCGTAGCCCGAGAGGAGGTCCTTCCTTTGCTCGCGCGCCAGATATCGGCTGCAGCAAGGAGTACTTCTAATGCAACCCTGGCCGTGAGCAATACGATCGGATCATCACCAGCCTTTTGCAACGATTCCGCAAGCTGTTTGCTCAATTGTCTTTGCTGTTCCCCGAGATAGTCCCAGAGTCGTGCTCGCGCTACCGGAGACTGGCCAAGGATGGACCGTACAAGCAGTGCATGCCTGGGTTCTTCATCCTCCACAGCGAGCACAGCGAAGATTGCCTCCGCGAGGGCGCGTTCCACCGACAGATCTTTGACTCGAAGCGCAAACACTTCGGCAAATTTGGCTGTGTTTCCGGTGAAGCTCGCCAGAACGATGAGGTCTTTGCTGGGAAAGTATCGGTAGAGGGTAGAAGGGCTGACATCCGCGGCCTCCGCAATCGCCTCCATCGTGGTCTCTTCATAGCCTTTCCCTGCAAAAAGGCCCATTGCCTCGGAGATCATTCGTTCCCGGCTGCGCTGCGCTTTGCGTTCTCTCATGCCCATAATGCAAATTTACATCAAATAACAGCGTCACGCTATTGACAGTTACTATCAATAGGCAGAAGCTTGCAGTTGTAAGCAGTTCAGAGGTGTCAAATGTTCTTTCTCGGTAAGTTTCGGATTCATTACCCTTCGCAGATCGCAATACTCATGTTGCTCTTCATCACAGCCGCTCTTAGAGCGCAGAACGCGGATGACAAGGCTGTTGATGAACCTACACGCCATCCGGCCATCCAGGCCAAATTGCTGATTGGTTTGCCCGGAATAGACTCAGGCAGCTATGGCGATCTTTCATTCAACAGTCGTACCCTGCAGTTCACGACGCGAGACGCTTCCTTCAAAGTAGCCAAGGTAAACATCCTCTCGGTCTCGGATGGGGACGAGCAAGTCGAACTGGGTGGCGTGGCCGGCAAGTTTGCTCGCACAGCTATTCCGTATGGCGGTGGTTATGTGCTTGGGGCGGTAGCTCACAAGAAAGTAGGCCTTCTCACGATGGAGTTCGTTGACGCTTCAGGTCAGTACCACGGAGCGGTCTTTCTTATGAAGTCTCAGGATTCCGCGGCAGTGATCAGTGCTCTTAGCCTCAAAGTTGTGGCTAGAGCAACTCCCCAGCCCGTGACGGCTCCAGCATGTTCCGCGTCCGAGCAGACACTGAATACGGTGAAGGTGGAAACAATCTCTGCAGACGCCCCATCGAGCTTTCCGTCCGAAGACCGGGTGCTGCTGTACGAGCGGCTCGTCGAACGGCTCCAATCGGAGAAATCCATCGAACACGTCTACCGTTCTGGCGACCAGAGTTCCCAGGCACAATGCGCCGCGTTTTCCATCAAAGTGAGCCCCATGGCTTTCACCAAGGGCAACCAGGCTTTGCGTGCTTCAGTCGGGCCGCTGGGTCACTTCGTTGGAACAACCAAGCTCAGCTATCACCTGACGATCACCACGCGGGATGGTACTTCACTCTTCGACGACGATCTCAAGAAATCTGAAGGTGCGGACAGCGACAGCCTGAATATCACAAAGTTCGTGAGCAAGACTGTGGTCAAGGATCTTAGAAGGTCCCAATCGCATCTACGCAAAGGGCAGGCAGCCCAGGCGATCTAAATGAACGCCGTGGTGGCTCGTTCTGGGGGAGTAGCCGGGTGTCCAGCAGTGCGGATGCCGGCGAAACGCCAACCACCTCAAGTTCATGAACAAATGATAGAAGCGCAGCGTCAACTTCCCAAATCACGCAGAGGAATCTACTCCATCGAACTGCATCATTGCGACGGGATAAGGATTGCGCTTCTGACAACAGGTAATTCGATACAGCAGTTCGCACCCTGCTCTATCTTTGAGTCTTCAAAGAAAATTTGTCCGCCACTACGATCGACGATGAGCTTTGCGATGGAGAGTCCGAGTCCTGCTCCGCTCCTGTTGGAGGTCGATGCAGAGTCGCTTGTGAAGAAGCGGTCAAAGACACGTTCGCGTTCGGCAGGCAGAATACCTGGACCGCTATCGTGAATACAGACCTTCTGAAAGATTCCTTCCTCTCGCTCTTGCCGGGAGTAGAAGACGTGCAGCTTCGATCCGCCTGCTGTGAATTTGATCGCATTGTGAAGCACGTTGAGGAACGCAACTCGAACGAGACTTCTATCTGCGACGATATCTTCTACAAGCGCGGCGGCGCCCTCCTGCATAACAGCAAGGTGTCGCTCTTCCAGAAGAACATCAAGCAGAGTGATGATCTCCGCAAGCAATTCCGGAAGCGAGAACGGCCTTTGTTGGTCCGCTGCCTGGCCGAGTTCCGTCTTTGCCAAAAGGAGGAGTCCGTCGATGGTCTGGTTGAGCCGGATAGTTTCTTCGAGCATGCTTCCAATTGTGTCGCGATACTCCGCAGCGCTAAGATCTTCCAACAGACTCGCTTCGCCTAAAGCGCGGACCGATGCGAGGGGTGTGCGCAGTTCGTGCGCAGCATCCGCTGTAAAGCGTTGCAGCTGTAGAAAAGCCTGTTCGATCCGATCCAGAAGATGGTTCAGCACTCGTGCCATGTGACCGAGTTCATCATGAGGGTTCTCGACTGTTACACGGTCATGCAAGCGGATTGCAGTGATCTGTTCTGCTCGTGCAGCCATGAGATCAAGCGGGCGAAGCGCGCGTCGGGCGATGCTATAGCCCGCAAAGCCAGCGAGGATCAGGGCGATGGGTGTGGCCAGCAGAAGCAGGAAGAAAAAACGGAGCATCCGGTCATGCAGGGGTTCAAGGCTGTAGCCGAGCCGAATGAGTACCAGTTTGTTCTGGACAGGATGAAGGTGGCTGATGAGCAGGACATGGGTTCCATCAGCGATCCGGATCGAGCGTTGGTTATACGACGTTGCACCTTCATCTGGAAGTGTTACTCCGCCGAGGATCATGTCGCCGAGCGTTTTGCTACGGTAGAGGATCACCCCGGACTGATCCCGCACTTCCATGAGGCGGTCTTCCAATAGGTGTGATTGAGGACGAGAGTGATAGTTGTCCTGAAGGTGGAGTACTCCCGTAGCATCGAAGTAGAGTAGGCCTTCCACGGTCTCAACATCCTGAATTTCGTCGTGAAAAATCTGCCGTTCCAACAAGAAATACTGGAAGCTAAAGACGACAGCGATGTAGATCGTCAGGATGGCTGCAAGAATAGCAATGAACCAGACGGCAAGACGTGTACGGATGTTGGCTGGACGAAAGATCTTCACCGTGGTGGCTCCCGGAGGGCGAAGCCTACACCGTGGATGGTATGCAGAAGCTTCACCGGAAAGGGATCATCTATCTTTCGACGAAGACGAGTTACCTGCACATTGATGATGTTGTCTATCGGAGTGGACCGTGAGGCTTCATGCCAAACATCCTTCACCAGCATCTCGCGCGACACCACGCCGTTACGGTGCTCGAAGAGGTAGAGCAGAAGGTCATACTCACGTGTCGTCAGTTCGAGACGGGAGCCGCCCCGAGTCACGATGCGAGCTTCCTGGTCGACAATAAGGTCAGCCAACTGTAACGTGCCAGAGATGACCTTCGGCGCCGTCCGGCGGAGTGACGCTGACACGCGCGCAAGCAGCTCCGGAAAGGAGAAAGGCTTGCCGAGATAATCATCCGCCCCGGCACGCAGTCCGGCCACACGATCTTCAACGGAGTTGTGAGACGTAAGAATAATGACGCGCACGTTCAACCCCTGCGCACGAACCTGAGTAAGAATTTCCAAACCCCCACGGTGTGGCAACGTCAGATCCAGTATCACCAGATCAGGCTGTGTTGTAAGGATGAGAAAGAAGGCATCCTCTCCCGTTTGCGCATGCGTAGCGTTGTAGCCATTGCTTCTCAGACGCGCAACGATGCTATCTCCCAGCTTGGAATCATCTTCGACAACGAGTACGCGGAAAACTGAAATCATCGCGAGCGGACATCCTTCGTTTTCTATCCTCGCAGGAACGAACCGTCGTGGGGCGAGAGATGGCGAAAATGTAAGATTTGTGTAAGGAAAATGTAAGGAAAATGTAAGATTTGACGCTACTTCGTCGTGGTCTTCTAAAAGGGTCAGCAGTCCTGCTGCCCTGGAGTTGAGATGAAAGTAGCCTTGTCACTCGCGCTTACGCTGTTAGCTTCCTCGTTCGCTCTCGCACAAACAAACCCAGATGTTTCACTCGCTCCAGGCACGACGCTGCCGATCTCTTTTACTCATGGCATTGATGCTGGACATGCTCGCGCTGGAGCCGTCGTTGAAGCAAAAACAATGCAGCAGGTACGACTTTCCAATGATCACGTCCTTCCTTCTGGAACGCGCGTGATCGGACATGTTGTGACCGCGAATGCATTTTCTTTTGACAAAACTCCCTATGCAAAACAGAGCGCATCCACACTGGCCATTCAGTTTGATTCTCTTGTGAGCAGCGGTGAGACGATCCCGCTGCATGTGTATGTTCGAGCCATGGCTGATCCGCTTTCCGTCTGGGATGCACAGCGGCCCAAGGCGACCGATCTCGATCCGCTGAGCACGACGACGCAGATCGGTGGCGATCAGGTCACCCCCTCGCAGAGTGAAGTCGAATCGCAGCAAGGCGAGACGGTTGGTTACAAGCGGAGCAGTGGCGTCTATGCGCACCTGGTTTCAGCAGTAGGACGCGGTTCGGATGGATGTGATGCAACCGACACGGAGCAATCGATGGGCTTGTTCTCGGCCTCTGCTTGCGGGCTGTATGGGTATACCGATGCGAGCCTCTTAAGCACGGGGAAGAGCGGCGACTCTACGCTGACGCTTGCCTCACGTCGTCGATCTGCACAGGTATGGGCTAAAAGCGAAGCGTTACTTGAGGTTATCGGACAGTCGCGGACGATCTCTCAATAAAGAAGGTCGTATGGCCGGGCCCTCGCCTGGGGCCCCAGTTTTGAATTCGACCGGAGATCACGATGCTTCAGGCTGGCCCCGCACTCAAAGTAACCGTCCATATCAATCAGGACACAGGCTCGACGGATGGATTTCTGACTGACGACATTCTGACATTCCTGCAAGAAAAGGGGATTGCGGGTGCTACAGTCTTCCGGGCTCACGCTGGTTTCGGAGCCCATCATCGTCTTCACAGCAGCGACGCCGGCGATGTTTCCGGGCTTCACTTGCCGGTCATCTTGTACTTCGTCGACGAGCTAGCGAAGGTGCGGAGCATCCTTCCCGAATTGCTGGCGATGGTCACCGACGGTTTGGTCGAAGCCCACCCCACCGAGGTTCTGAAAGATGTTGCTAGTCCTGAGAAGGTGCTCTCCTGATGGTTCGAATGAAGACCGTTCTCTGCTTCGTTGTTGTTTGCTTCCTTACCGTCGTCTCCGCGTGCAAAGCACAAACAACAAGCCCAGAGACACCCGTAACAACGTTGACGCTTCACCAGGCGGAGACCATAGCGATTGCCAACCAGCCTCGTATCCTTGCGGCACAGCTCAGGGCAAGAGCTGCAGCACAGAGGATAAAAGAGGCTCGTTCCGGTTTGTTCCCAACGCTGGCGTTCAATGTTACGGGAGCCGAAGTCGCCGATACGGGCACGACAACTGCCGCTGGTGCTCTCACCACCTCGGCGATTTCAGACCGGTTTGCTTTTGGTGGCAATCTCGTCCAGCTTGTAACCGACTTCGGGAGAACAAGCGCCCTCGTGGGGACCGAACGTTCGCTTGCTGAAGCACAAAAAGATCTCACGACGCTCGCGGGTGCACAAATTCGCCTCAACGTACGGGCAGCCTACTTTCAGGTCTTAGGTGCGGAGGCTGTTCTGCACGCCGCTCGCGAGGCGCAGGCGAATCGCCAGCTCATCGTGCGTCAGATCAGCGCCTTGGCGCAGAGCCAATTGCGATCGACCCTTGATGTCAGCTTTGCAAGTGTTCTCGAAAGCCAGGCGGAGCTTGCCGTCTTCCAGGCTGAGAGTTCGGTCCAGCAGCAGCGAGTGCATCTTGCGACGGCTATGGGCCAGTCACAACCCATCAACTCGGTGCTCGTTGACGAAGCACTCCCGGAGGCGCTGCCCCCCGATGCTGCATCGTTGGTCCTGCAAGCAAATGTACAGCGTGCGGATATCGGTGCCGCCGCTTCCCGCCAGCAAGCTGCCTTACACCTTGCCGATGCGGAACGTCGGTTACGTTATCCGACGCTGAACGTTCTTGGTGCTGCCGGTCAGATCCCGTTTCACGACCACACCCTCGAAGGGAACTATGCCGCGGCTGGCTTCAACCTGAATATTCCGGTCTTCAACGGAGGTCTGTTTTCAGCGCGAAAGAACGAAGCCGTGCTCGAAGCAAGTACACGGACCAAGGATGTGGATGCCATCAAGCTTGAGGTCGATGAACAAGTCCAGAGTCAGTGGTACCAGGCAAACGAGGCGTTTCGCAGCCTCGATGTAACGGCTCGTCTCGTCGCTCAGAGCAGGGAAGCGCTTCATCTTGCACAGGCTCGGTACCAGGCGGGCCTCGGCAGCATCGTGGAACTTAATGAAGCCCAACTGAGTGAGACCTCCGCCGAAATCACGGCGGCGGGTGCGAACTACACCTATCTCACACGGCGGGCGCAGCTCGACTACGCAGCCGGACTCTTGAACTAAAAGGATGAAATCCATGTCAAGCTCTATCCGCACGGCAATGCTTATTGCGGTCTCTGCCGGAGCCTCCTGCCTGATGACTGCGTGCCGCCAGACGGCAACCGTAGCGGCGGAAGTTCCTACCGTACCCACAGCGACGGCGGGCGCGGCGAATCTTGCGGATGAGCTTGTCCTGACCGCGGAATTCATACCCTATCAGGATGTTGACGTGATGGCAAAGGTGGCCGGGTACGTCAAGAGGATTCCAGTTGATATCGGTGATCACGTCAAGACTGGTGATCTGCTGGCAACATTAGAAGTACCGGAACTGCAAAATGACATGGCACGGGCGACGGCAGGCGTAGCCGCGGCTCAGGCCAATATCATCACCGCGCGGGCTGCCGTTACGCGGGCGCAGGCGAGCGAGAACATCGCCCACCTTTCGTTCCAACGCATTCAGGATGTCTCGGTGAAGCAGCCCGGTCTCGTCCCAAAGCAAGAGGTTGATGTTGCGGAGTCCCATGACCTTGAAGCTGCCGCCCAGGTTGCGAGCGCGCAGTCCGCATTGCAGAGTGCACAGGAGATGCGCACACAGGCAGACTCGGAGAGACTGCGAACCGTAACGATGTTGCAGTACGCGACGATCCGCGCACCGTTTACTGGTGTTATCACCAAACGATATGCGAATACAGGATCGATGATCCAGGCAGGCATCGCCTCTCAGACGCAAGCCATGCCGGTGGTGAGGCTAGCTGAGAACAGCTTGCTACGCCTGATTCTTCCTGTGCCGGTGAGTGCGGTCGCCGATGTTCACAATGGCAGCACTGTCGAAGTCAACGTCACGACGCTCAACAAAACGTTTCCTGGCAAGATCACACGCTTCGCCGATTCACTACAGACTTCTACGCGCACCATGGACACCGAGGTCGATGTTCCAAACCGTGACGGCACCCTGGTTCCGGGCATGTATGCTGAGGCCCACCTTCATCTTGCGAGTCATCCGAACACTTTGAGCGTTCCGGTGGATGCGGTCGAAGGACTTGGAACTACAGTCCAGCATGTCTACGTCGCCAAAGGCGGCGTGCTCCACCTGGTCGAAGTCACCGTGGGTTTACAGACACCATCACGCGTCGAGATTCTCTCGGGGCTTCAGAGTGGTGATCAGGTTGTGGTTGGACGGCACAGCGGTCTGGCCGATGGAGAACAGGTGAAGACGCAACCTGCCGCCTATGAAGCAAACGGAAGCCACAGCTAAGGGCAGCCTAACCACGAAGCAAGAAAGTCCATTGCCATGTCGGGATTTGCAATACGTAACCCCTATCTGATTCTCGTTCTTTGCTTCCTGGTTATGATTCTCGGGGCTGTCAGCACGGCGGATATGCCGGTCGATATGTTTCCGCCAGTCGATCTTCCCGTTGTTGCCGTCGCGACCTTCTACTCTGGCATGCCGCCACAGCAGATTGAAACAAATATCACATACCACCTCGAGCGCATGTTTACGCTGGCGAGTGGCATCGATCATATGGAATCACGATCGCTGCCCGGCGCGAGCCTGATCAAAGTCTACTTTCGAGCGGGCACTAACCCAGACGGTGCAGCCTCCTCCATCGCCACACTGGCGATGAGTGATATGCGGGATATGCCACCGGGAACGTATCCGCCGATTGTACTCAAGCAGGACGCGTCGAGTCTGCCGGTTGCCCTGGTCACTCTGACCGGTCCCGGCCTGGATGAGAGCAAGCTCAAGGATATCGGCCAGAACTACGTTCGCAATCAACTAGCAGGTGTGCCGGGAGCCTCGGTTCCTCAGCCCTTTGGTGGCCGCTGGCGGCAGATCATGCTGTACGCGGATCCGTTCAAACTCGAGGCCAATCAGCTTAGCCCGATGGATGTCGTTCGCGCGGTCAACGAATCGAACGTCGTCCTGCCAGCCGGTGATGTGCAGATCGGTCGGACGGACTACAACATCTACACGAACTCCATGCTGAAGGGACCCGAGGATATCGCGCAGGTTCCGTTGAAGATGGAAGGCCAATCGCCTGTTCGTGTCGGCGACGTGGCAACCACGAAGGACGCCTTCTCGCTGCAGTACAACATCGTTCGAGTGGACGGTACGCGGGCTGTTTATGTTCCTGTGTTCAAACAAGGCGGTGATTCGAACACCATCGCCATCGTCAATGGCGTCAAGACCACGCTGAAGAAGTTGTATGACGTGCCTCCATCGCTGAAGACAGACGTCGTCTTCGATCAATCGCGTTTTGTGAAAGTAGCGATCGAAACCCTGGTTCATGAGGGTGGGGTCGGGCTCTTCCTGACCTGCCTGATGATCCTGATCTTTCTCGGCAGTGTGCGAGCTACGTTGGCGGTCTTCTTCTCGATCCCGTTGTCAGTGCTCACGACGTTCCTGGTGTTACACCTTGCGGGAAGCTCGATCAACAGCATGGTGCTGGGAGGTCTCGCACTTGCTCTCTCGCGATTGATCGATAATTCAGTCGTCGTGCTCGAAAACATCTTTCGGCATCTTGAAGGGGGTGAATCCCCAGCCGTAGCATCAGAGAAGGGCGGTAAAGAAGTCGCTCTGCCAGTCCTGGCCGGAACTCTCACAACCGTAGTCGTGTTCTTTCCGGTCACTCTGCTTTACGGTGTTAGTAAATTTCTCTTCTCGGCGCTGGCTCTTGCAGTGGTCATCTCACTTTTCGCCTCCTATTTCGTGGCGCTGACCGTAGTCCCGCTCTTCTGTGCGCGCTTCATCAAGAGTCCTCACGGGGAAGCCGCTCCTGCCCTCGGCGGAGGGGAAGTTGCGGCACCTGCAAAGCGACCCAGCCTTGGCGACCGTTTCAACACGCGCTTCAATGCAGGCTTTGAAGCGCTGCTCAACCGCTATAACGGCATGGTCGAGAAGGTTCTCCTATGGCCACGCGCCACGCTGGCGATCTGCGGCATCGGCTTTGTGCTGAGCCTTGCACTCTTTCCTCTGCTCGGCTTGTCATTCTTTCCGCGAACTGATCCGGCGCAATTCGTCATCAACTTCAAAGCTCCATCCGGTACGAAGCTTACAGCTACTAACGAGGAGGCCGCGAAGCTCGAAGGCCTGATCCGCAGTGTTGTGTCGAAGCATGACATGGGCATGATCGTGACCAACCTCGGACTCGACCCAGGCTTCTCGGCGCTCTACTCGCAGAACTCGGCTATGCACACGGGCTTCATACAGGTGGCCCTGCAGCCGGATCATACGACAGGTAGCTTCACCTACATCGATGAAGTTAAGAAGAAGATGTCGTCCGATATGCCGGAGTTACAGGGCTTCTTCTCCACTGGCAGTCTCATCGACGCGGTATTAAACATGGGGTCCCCGGTGCCGGTCGACGTGCGGATCACGGGTGCGGACATCAACGCGGACTATGCCATAGCCCAGAATGTGGCGGCCAAGATTCGTGGCGTCCACGGTGTTGCTGATGTCTACATCCCGCAGGACATCGACTATCCCTCGCTCCAGTTGACCGTCGACCGAACGCGGGCCAGCGAGTTAGGCATGACAGAGAAGGAAGTCGTGTCGAATGTCATCACTGCACTTACATCGAACACGATGATTGCACCCAGCATCTGGATTGATCCGAAGAGCGGTAACAACTACTTCCTTACGGTGATGTACAAAGAGGGTCAGGTTCAGTCGATCGATGACTTAAAAGCTATTCCGCTCCACGGCAAGGGGATCTCACAGCCTACCCGGCTCGACATGGTCGCAACGATCAAGCAATTTGATGCACCGACTGAACTCGACCATACGCAGATCCGCAGGTACGTCGATGTGTACGTGCGGCCACAGGAAGAAGATCTTGGGCGCATCTCGACTTCGATTCACCACATCCTCGATACAACGCAGATGCCGCATGGCATTGACGCAACGCTCGAAGGTAGCGTGGAATCGATGAACAACTCCTTTCACAGCTTTGCCATCGGACTGATTCTTTCGGTCATCCTGCTATACCTGATTCTTGTTGCACAGTTCCGCTCCTTTATGGACCCATTCATCATCCTGCTCGCCCTTCCTCCAGGCATCACCGGTGTTCTGGTGGCGCTCCTGCTCTGGGGAACAACGCTCAATGTCATGTCGTTGATGGGTGTAGTGATGCTCGCGGGTATTGCGCTCTCAAACAGCATCCTGATCGTCGAATTTGCGCACCATCTCATCAAGGAGGGTATGAACGCCCATGAAGCTATCGTTGCTTCGTGCCGCGTCCGGCTTCGTCCCATCCTCATGACTTCACTTGCAACGGTCATCGGCCTCTTGCCGATGGCGCTCAAACTCGGGGAGGGAAGTGAATCTTACGCGCCGCTCGCGCAGGCAATTATCGGTGGCCTTACGCTTTCCGTCCTGCTCACCATCTTCCTGGTGCCAGCTGGCTTTCTTCTCGTATATGAAAACAGGACGTCAGGAAACGAGAGCCATGCGTAATCTTGAACTACTTCGTAAAACCATTATTGATGGCTGAGGTGTGGGATGCGTTGCTAAGTCTGCGCCCGCCACACACTCAAGGCTACAGAAGGATTAGTGATTGGCTCACATGGCAAGCTCACCCACGATGGATTTCTAACTCACGATGGGCGTTCACAGCACTACGCTGCTGATGCAGCATTCAAGATCACGATAAGTTCGTCAATACAAGCTTCCGGTGCTGTCTCCAATAAGCTTCAGAAATGGAACGATCACACGCCATGCGCTGGCGAATTCTAGTAGCGAAGGAAGTCAATACCCTTACTCCTTCACTCCAGGAAACGATAAAGAAGCAGGCCTTCGGTCCGATGGTGGTCAAAGGTCTTGCGCATGTTCTAAAGGCTCTAAGAGACCACAGGCCAGCTCTCATCCTCTTCGACGTACGCTCGTAGGATGTATCGCTCAAAGATCTGCTTTGGCAGATGAACGAACTCAGGAGTACCCGCTCGGGTGCGGAAGTTTATTCTGTCGTCGAGTGGCGGCATCGATGAGGCCGTTGCCGCTCTTGAGTTGGGAGCAGACGATTTCCAGTCAAACTGATCTCCGCGCGGGAACTGGGAAGGACGCGTACATCCTGCAGATGGACAATCCCTATCTCCTCCTCAATCGAGGAGCGTTCGAAGCCTCAGGCTTGAGGAAGAGAAAGCTGAAGGCAGTTCGAAAGCAATCATTGAGAAAGTGTTCGCGGATCTTACTTCTCATGAGAACTTACAGAGCACAGGTCGAACACATGAGCCGTCAACACTTACGCACATCTTCACCACGAAACATATGCGTGAGGGAACACTTCCCGACACTCAGTACGGCAGACTCGTTACTCATAGCTACCTCCCTACGTTGACTGGGCACTCCGCATGAACTTCGGTCCCTACCAGTTCCCATGGCATGGTGCCGGGATTACTCACTTTTCCGCCAACAGCTATGACTGGCACGTCCCACTCGAGTTATCTGGAGCTGACATCATCCCGGGGACTTATCACGGCGTGGTAGCTCCGGTAGATATCGCAGCAGGCGGCGCTGCTCTCCTTGGTTCCACCGCGTCAGGCAGGTGGGAACCAGCCCTTCGTCATCCGTTCAGTGGATGCCATTTGCCGACATATCAAATGCGATTGCTCCGATTGATGTGGTACGGTAAAATTCAGCATACGACAATTTTGAAGTTCTGCCGTCTCGGAACAGGATCTTACGCGCCCCTAGGCGTGTCAGGGTCGTGATACGCCGCAATTGCGGTCTCATCTCTGCATCCGGGCAGGCAGCGAGGAGCAGCATGAGTTTTTTTTCGAGGCTAATACGTATTTCGTTTGTCGCAATGGTGGTCCTGATCGGATCGATGATCGCGGGGGCGCAAACCTTTCGCGGATCGCTTACAGGAACAGTTCTCGATGCACAAGGCGGCGCGATCCAAAACGCCGCGGTGCAGTTGACCAACCCTGCGACGAACGAGGTGTTGAACAGCAAGACGAACGGCTCAGGCGACTTTAACTTCCCCGAGCTTTCCGTCGGTACGTACAAGCTTTTGGTCAATGCGCCGGGCTTCTCTGCGAAGAGCCTCGACAACGTTACGATCGAAGTTTCCAAGGTGAACCACCAACTGATTCCTCTTTCGGTTGGTGCCGAATCGACCGTTGTGGACGTACAGGCTGCCGGCATCACGGTTGACACCACCACCAGTTCGCTGGTCGCCGTGGTTGATTCCAAGTCGGTGCAGGAGATCCCGCTGAACGGTCGTAACTTCACCCAGATGATCAGGCTGGCTCCGGGAGTGAGCCCCTACAGCAACACAGTGAACGGCTCGCGTACCGCGGGTGTGAACTTCCAAATCGATGGTGCGGACAACAACGATCCGTGGTCCAACGCGGTTGCTTCCAACCAAGGCGGAATCGCGGGTATCGCAGGCGGCCTTATCCCCATCGAGGCGATTGACCAGTTCTCGCTCCAGGCAGCCGGCGAAGCAGACACTGGCCGCAATGGCGGCGCTAACAGCAACATGGTCATCAAGAGCGGCACTAATCATCTCCATGGCGACGTCTTCTACTACGACCGTAACGAACTCTTTGCGTGGCTCAGCCCGTCGGTAGCCAAGGGCAGCCGGATTCCTGAGATTCGTAACCACCAAGGTGGATTTACCCTGGGCGGTCCGATCTTCAAGGACAAGACGTTCTTCTTCCTGGCTGGCGAAGTGCAGATCGCACAGGCAAACAACAGCCTTGCTGATACGGTTCTGAACGACACGTGGATCGCTGCCGGTCGTGCGATGCTTGCGAATCATGGCTCCGCCGTCAATCCTGTTGCTACGAACATGTACACCCTGCTATTCCCTGCTGTGAGCCGCACAACGACAGGTTATCTGAACCAGTACCAATCCAACGGCGTCAACACGTACAACAGCTACAACGGCATCATCAAGCTGGACCACAACTTCAGCGACAAGTACACGCTCTCGGTGCGCTACCTGGGCACGACAGGCGCCCAGTCGGCAGACGTGGGTTCGCATTTCGCGGACTACTTCGAAACCGCTCCGATGCACATTCATAACGTCTCGATCGTGCAGACCAGCACGTTCAGCAGCAGGTTCCTGAACCAGATCACGTTTGCCGGGTCATCCTTCCTGCAGGTATTCAACGACCGCAACCAGAGCTTCGACGTGCAAGGGAATGGCTTGCCGCTTGGTCTGACCGGGCAACTGGGACATGGCGCACCGAAGTTCGCAATTGGTTCGTTCGATTACACCGGCGCAACCGCCCCGCTGGGTCGCCAGGATGTTACCGGTCACGTGACCGACCAGATGCACTACACGATTGGCAAACACGACCTCAAGTTTGGCGGCGAGTATCGTCACGCGAATCTGAACGTGGCCTACTTCGTCAATGGCCGTGGAACGTTCACGTTTGACGGTACCCGAGGTGGGTGGACTGACGCGGATTGCCTTGCGGCAAACCTCAACACCACCACTGTCACTGTTAACTCCGCTGCGGGGGCGAACTGCTCCACGGGCAAGCAGGTGGCTGACTTCCTCGTCGGTCAGACGAGCGTAACGGCCGGTGCACAGATTCTGCGTAATAATCCGCAGCGCGTGTACCTCATCAACACGTTCGATGTTTACGCTGGAGACGACTACAAGGTCAGCAACCGTCTCACGCTGAACTATGGCGTGCGTTGGAGCTACCCTGGCACTGTAAACGATGATCGCAACTCGATCTACAACTTCACGCCACAGCGCGGCTACTTCAAGGCTCCGCTGTATGACAAGAACCTGGGCAATGTCGCACCACGCGTCGGCTTTGCCTTTACGCCGTTCAATAACTCCACGGCAACTGTCATTCGCGGCGCCTACGGCTGGTTCTACGATCAGCCTACGGTAGGCCAGTTTGTTTACAACAGCGTCGGTAATGGTGCCAGCGCCGGCATCTTCGGCAGCCCAGGTGATGCGAATGCTGCCATCAACGTCTCCAGCAGCACCTATACCCTCGGCACCTCGACCTTCCCGGCCGGCGTGAGCTTTGGAGCGAATGGTCAGCCCACCACGTCGCTGGGCATTCTTGCCATCAACCCCAACTACCGTGCTGCGTACATGCAGAACTACAACGTGAACGTCGAGCAGCAGCTAGCGCCGAACACTCTCCTGACCGTTGCGTATGTGGGCAGTGGTGGTCGCCGTCTGGCGTACGTCGCCGATCTGAACCAGATCCCGGTTACAACGAACGCAGCAGCCCGAGTTCGACCGTACGCCGCACAGTATCCCTACCTGACGGCCATCAACCAAGTGAACAGCGGAGCTACCTCGAACTACAACTCGCTGCAGTTCTCGCTGAAGCAGGCACAGTGGCATGGTCTTTCGGCTACGGTGTATTACACGTGGTCCAAGTCGATGGATGATTCGTCAAGCGCCACCACGCCTATGAACAGCCTAAACCTTCGCCAGGACTGGGGCCTGTCGACCTTCGACGTGCGCAACAATGTGTCTGGCTTCGCCAGCTACGCTGTTCCGCACTTCACAAGCCGCGCTCCTCGCCTGACGCAGGGCTACCAGGTAAACGCGCTCTACTCGTTCGCAGGTGGTACACCGGTCAATATCCTTGCCGGGACCAACACCAGTGGATCGGGCGAGGCCAGCCGTGATCGTCCGAACCGCACCGGAGGCGTGCTCCCTTATGTGACTCGCGTCACCACGTCGACTGCTACCTCGCGTTCGTACTCTTACCTGAATAAGGCGGCATGGACCGCTGCTCCAGCCGGTACCTTCGGCAACGAGCGTCGCGACAGCATCGAGGGTCCCGGCTTCGGCGATGTCGACATGTCGTTCTTCAAGCGCACACCGATCACGGAGCGTATCAGCACGGAACTTCGTGCCGAGATCTTCAACGTCGCCAACCAGTCGAACTTTGCCAACCCCAGCGGTACGCTCACGTCATCGGCCTTCGGTGTTCTGTCTGCAACGCGTAACTCCTCCTCGGCCCCTGGCCTGGGAGCGGGCGAGCCACGCAACATGCAGTTCGCCTTCAAGGTCAGCTTCTAAGTCTGTAACTGCACCGAACGAAACGGGCCCGCTGTGTTCTGCACTCTTTGCAGGGTGCAGCGGGCCTTCTCCTTTTACCCAGAACACCTTTGAAATGGAGTGATTCAGTGACTTGTTTTGCAACGAAGCTTTCTGTAGTCGCATGCGCGGCTGCATTTGTCCTCGGAACGACCGTGCAGGCGCAGAATGACGGCGACAAGGTCGACCTCGGCGCCCTGAACACCATCAAGAACCAAGCCTTCCAAGACTCGCAGGTGATGGAGAACCTTTATTACCTGAGTGAGGTCTATGGTCCCCGCGTGAATAACAGCCGCAACCACCGCGCCGCAGCCGAATGGGCGATGAAGCAGATGAAGGAGTGGGGTCTGCAGAATGTGCACCTGGAGAGTTGGGGGCCATTCGGCTACGGGTGGCAGATCAAGAAGTTCTACGGTGCTCTGGAAAATCCGGCATACGCTGCACTTATCGGCTTCCCACTGGCGTGGACGCCTGGCACCAACGGCCCCGTCACCGCAGAGGCTGTCTTCGCCCCTCTCCATACCGAGGCAGACTTTGCGAAATACAAGGGCAAGCTGAAGGGTAAGGTGGTGCTCTTCTTCGATCCACGCGCGCTTGCGATGCACACTGAAGCTGAAGCGCATCGATTGACCGATGCAGAGATCGAAGCACGCGCGGAGACGCAGGATCCGTCACGCTCCGGCTTTGGCAGGGGTGCAGGTGCAGCGACCCCACGTCCCGGCGACATCACCCCTTCCACTTTCTCCACCGCCGCGAGCAGCGGCATGGTGCTACGCAACAAGATCAATGCGTTCTTCAAGGAGGAGGGCGTACTGGTGGCCGTGACGCCGGGATACAACGGGGATGGCGGAACGGTCTTCGGCTCTTACGGTGGATCGCAGAATCCAAACGACCCGGTCGGACCGCCCATGGTCGCGATCACGCCGGAACAGTACAACCGCGTGGTGCGCCTGCTGGATCACGGCGAAAAGCCAAAGATGACTTTTGATATTCAAGTGGAGTACCAGAAGGACGACCAGAATGGCTTCAACGTCATCGGCGAGATTCCCGGCACGACAAAGCCCGAAGAGGTCGTGATGGTGGGCGGTCACTTCGATAGCTGGCAGGGAGGTACCGGCGCGACAGACAACGGCACCGGCTCGGCAGTCGCAATGGAAGCCATGCGCATTCTTGCTACCGTAAAGAAGCCCATGGCACGCACCGTCCGTGTGGCCCTGTGGGGCGGCGAGGAAGAGGGCCTGTACGGCTCGCTGGCGTACGTGCAGAAGCACTTTGCACCGCGCACCACCATGGTCAAGACACCTGAGTATGACAACCTGGACGTCTACTTCAACGATGACAGCGGTAGCGGTCGCTTCCGCGCCGTGTCAGCGCTGGGCAACGATCAGCTGGCGGCCATCTTCCGCTCGTGGATCGCACCGGTCAAGGACCTGCAGATCGCTACGGTCACCGGTGTCACGGCAGGCCCAACACTTGCTCCCGGCGGTACGGATTCCACTTCGTTTTCGTGGATAGGCTTGAATGGCGTCGGTTTCATGCAGGATCCGCTGGAATACGGCACGCGCACCCACCACAGCAACATGGACCTTTACGACCGTGTGCAGAAGGGCGATGTGATGCAAGGAAGTATGTTGGAAGCGTGGTTCGCGTATAACGCAGCCACCCGCACCGACATGCTGCCACGCATCCCGACGCCAGCACCCGATCCTAAGGCAAAGGGCTTCTAAGCTCCTGTTTTCTCAAGAGGCCCACAATCTCGCCTGACTTCACTTGTGAGGGGTGAAGGATAGAAACGTGACTTTGCCGATCATGTTCTGAGGATGGCCCTCCCAGATACTGTCTCCAATGCGACGGCTTATCGGGAAAGAACACCAGCTATACACAATTGGGTCTCACAAAGGAGGATGAGCCTTTCGGCTCATCCTCCAACCTGGTGACTACTCGCAATCGGCTGCATCTGCGGAATGTCGCCGCCCTCGATCTTCGAGAGCCTCTTCATGCTTGGCGGCATAATCTCGTCGTTCTTCCAACTTCATGGGTGCGATGTCTGAGGATGACATATTCCTTGTTGGCCTGAGCGTTTTTAGCTTCCGCGTTCTGCCCAAGGCGTCCGATGAGCCTGATCTGGTTGAACATGGTGCAAGTCTCCGTTGTTTCTGGTTTGTGCCGCAGTCTGCATTCCACGCTTGCCCGAAGGTGAATGTGATTGGGACAAAAGTTTATTCCGGAACGCACTTTCTGGCTCGAGTCTTGTCGATCGGGGTATCAGGTTTGCTGATGCCGGCCGAGTGTATGAAGCCTTATGTAAAGTTCGAACAAGAACGGCTTCATCGAGGCTGAAGCGATTGCTAAGGCGGGGTTGCGGCTCGCCATGGCGTTTGTCTAGCGGCTCGTGAACGAGTAGCGCGCCCATCATGATCGTCGAAACCTAATACCGTTAATTGCCCTGCTATAGATATCAAGCCAGTTCTGGTTCCCGCATTCTCGTTACCCATACTCGTCGACACACATAGATACGTGCGCACCTGCGCCCGTAACTTTTCGCAGCTTAAGACGATTAGGTTACTAGTCGCAAATCCAAAAGTAACACCTAAGCGTAATATGTCTGGTATACGACACATGGGTATGCTGTCGGTTAAGCGGGTTGAGTACGTGAGGTGAGCACCTATGCAAGAAATGCAACCCTCGCCCGAAGATCAGATCGTAGGAACGATTCCTTGGGCTCGTATTACCGGCCAAAGTGCGATGTCACAGCGCATTCGTTTCCATGAGTGGGTTACCACTCCGCTTGGCGAGATCGAGACCTGGTCCCAGACCCTGCTGCTGCACGTCAATCTCATGCTCGCTTCAACGCATCCAGCCACAATCGTATGGGGCTCGGAGATGATTTTCTTCTACAACGATGCCGCGATCCCATCATTAGGCAGGATGGATCCTGGCTCGCTTGGGAAGCCAGCGCGAGAGATATTCAGAGAGGCATGGCACTTCCTTGGTCCGGAACACGAGGCATGTTTCTTGCGTGGAGAGACATCCATCCGGGAGAACGTACTGGTTCCTCTCACGAAGGGATCACGAATCGAAGACGGGTACTACACATACTTTCTCACTCCTATCTTTGAAGGAGTGAGGGTCGTCGGTATACGGGGCGTACACCACGAGACGACGGAGAGCGTGCACGCCATTGCGCAACTTGCGGAAGTCCTCGATACCACTTCAGATGGGGTGGTGAGCGTCAATCATGAGTGGGTAATCACCTATATGAATGCCCGGGCCACGGAGATTCTGGGACCTGCCTCCGCGATCCTCGGAACGAATATATGGGAGAGATTTCCCCATCAGGTCTACCCCGATTCGCCCTATGTTTCAGTGTACGAACGCGCGATGATGAAGCGTAGCGCTGGCAGCTTCGAGGCGTTCTACCCCGAACCATTGAACATATGGGTACATATCGAAGCTCGACCGGCTCCGGGCGGTATCGTCGTCTTTATTCGCGATCTGACAGAACAGAGACGAACTGCGGATCTTCTATGCCATAAAGCGGAGCGCGAACGTACAGCACTCGCTGCGCTCTTCGAACAGGCTCCAGTCCTGCTTGCTGTTCTTAGAGGTCCGGAGCATATCTTCGAACTGGTCAACCAGTCCTATCGCGACCTGCTTGGCAATCGAGAGTTGATCGGGCGACGCGTTGTGAATGCTCTTCCCGAACTGGACGGAACAAGATGGATCGACCTGTTAGATGAGGTGTATCAGACTGGCGAAACAAGAGTAGCTGACGACATCCGTATCTCGCTCTCGCAGTTTGAGGGTGGACCACTCGAAGAGAAGTTTTTCAACTACGTCTATCAGGCGCGGCGCGAACTCGATGGTTCCGTCTCCGGCGTTATTGCCATAGGAGTTGATGTAAGTCTTGCCGGGGAGGTATTGGAAAGTACGAGTGACGGCATCCTCATGCTTGATCGCAACTGGTGCTTTGTCTACCTCAATCCACATGCCAAGGAACTCCTGAGTGACGGAAAAGCGCTGGTCGGTTGCAACGTATGGAAGGAGTTCCCGGCAGCGTCAAATCTCGCGTTTTGGGACAACTACCATGTCACCATGGAACAACGCATACCTACGCAGTTTGTCGCCTATTACCCCGCGCCGCTCGATCGCTGGTATGAGGTTCACAGCTACCCCACGCACCAGGGGATCAGCGTGTTCTTTCGTGACGTCACAGTGAAGCGTATTGAAGAGGAGCGCTTGCGGCTTCTAGAGCAAACCGTCGCCGCTGCACCAATTGGCATCACGCTTGCGAAATATGACGGTTCAAACCATTGCCCTTTGATCTACGTCAACCCGGCCTTCGAAAAATTGACAGGCTACTCTGCCGAAGAGGTACTTGGCACAGACTGCCGCTTTCTGCAGGGGTCGGACCTTCAGCAGGAAGGAAGGTTTGAACTCCAGAGTGCTATTGTAGACGGCACCCCGAGCAAGGCATTACTTCGAAATTACAGGAAAAATGGAGAGACCTTCTTCAACGAAGTGTACGTTTCACAAGTACGCGGCGAAGATGGCAAGGTCAGCCATCTCATCGGAATTCAGAACGATGTCACTGATCAAATCGAGACAAGAGAGCAACTGGCAAGACAGGCACGGTACGATGCCCTGACGGGCCTTGCTAACCGTTATGCCCTCGTCGAGCAACTGAAGAGTGCGCTCGAGACTGCGCAGCAGTGCGATCGCCAAGTTGCGGTTATGGTTCTCGACCTCGACAACTTTAAACATATGAACGACAGGTTCGGGCACATCGAAGCTGACCGTATCCTCGTGCAGATCAGTCGACGGTTGAACTCGCTCGTCGAGAGGACCGATACTGCGGCACGACTAGGTGGGGATGAGTTTGCATTTGTCCTCTCCGGGTGGGAGGACCAGGCTCGACTCGAGAAGCAGATGGAGCGATTGCTTTACGAGATCAGGAAACCGCTTCAACTCGGCGATCAGGAGATCATGATCACAGCAAGTGCCGGGATTGCTCTCTTTCCGCAGGACACCAGCGAACCGGAAGAACTTCTGCAGATGGCGGATCTCTCAATGTACTGGATCAAGCGAAGTGGAAAGAACTCCTTCCGCTTCTATAGTCCGGATCTAAGATTTAATCAAAATGAGCCGCTCGACGTCGCGATAGGCTTCAGACGTGCGCTTGTAAATGGCGAGTTCGAACTCTTCTATCAACCCCGCGTCTCTGCGGAGTCCAAAAAGGTTAAAGGGTGTGAGGCGCTCATCCGGTGGAATCACCCGGATCGTGGCATGTTGCTCCCTGCTCAATTTGTTCGCATTGCCGAGGATACTGGACTCATCAACGAGATTGGGCAGTGGGTGCTTGAAGAGGCACTCAAACAGAATGCAACGTGGCGACGCGATGGTTTCGAGCCAATCTGCATGTCAATTAACGTATCTGCCTCGCAAATCCGCGATCCGTCTTTTCCAAGGATTGTTGCTGATGCACTCGCAAAAGCCTGCCTGCCTGCTGAGTCGCTCGAGTTGGAATTGACTGAGTCGTTGCTTATCGACAATGGAGCGCTTGCAGAAAGTTCCCTCGGAGCTCTGAAGCAGTTAGGAGTTCGTATTGCGATCGATGATTTTGGAACAGGCTATTCAGGGCTCCACTACCTCTCCCGCTTTCCGATCGACACGATCAAGATCGATCAGATCTTCACCCGCGACATCGTGAAAGATGAGACGGCTGCAATCATTTGTCGCCTGGTGTTGAGACTCGGACAGGAACTCGGCCTCACGACCGTCGCTGAGGGAGTTGAATCAAACGAGCAGGCCTTGCTTCTGGAATCGTGGAACTGCTGTGAGTTACAGGGATACATGTTCGCTAAACCATTACCAGTCCATGCAGCGGAGTTTGCTTTCCAGCGATCTTCGTAGCTTTCGGTTTCCGAGCCGTTTTTTTCACACTTACACAGTGAGGAGGGAGCTGCCTTGTCACTTGAATCCTGCCAAACGCCTCAGTGGCTAGCGAATTAATGTTGCGGGCAGAGGAGCAAACCTATGTACCTCAAAAGGGGCAGGATCATTCTGGTCCATGCATAAGCGTCGACCGATAAAACATGGAAACAGTGGCATTCCCGTCTTAAGTGACGTAAGCGTCTAATTCCGAAGCTGAGGCGATGGCGAGGTCAGCAAGAACGTCGACTTGCCAGCAAGCTCGGGCGCGCACGCATTCAGATGGTCTTGTGTACGCCGCACCCTACTTAGACACATCAAGCCTCCGCTGGGGCTTTGTTCGAGAAGTACAACGAGGAAGAAGCAGCCTTGGAGTTTGAGAAGCTGGAAAGGGGTCGAGTCGCAGGGGTACTCGCAAAACTCACCACACCCATATTTTAGCAACCGAAGTGGAAATGAGTGACTTGCAGCATGTTCCTCCTAGCGCACTTAGATTTTAGAGTCCGCTCTCGTACCCACGACGGATCTCATAAGGTGAGTATCTTTTCGGCTGCTGAACGCAGTATCGTCACTCTTCGGTCTCACCTTTTGTTTATCAAATCGGCGACCGATACAGGATAAGGAAGTTGTATCTCCTCAGGAAAGAGCGTCCGGTGTGCTTGCAAGATTGGGAAAGAACAGATATGCCTAGCAGTGAGGATAGGCTTCCGTTCGCTCCACGTTGCGTTTGGAAATTGTCCGCGATGCAGGCCAGCCTGGGCTGCTTCGTTCTTCGAGGAGATTCCGAAGTTGCTCCGGCGATGGTCGCGTTCCGTCAGCAGCGAAGAGTTGGGCGATGCTCGTCCAGAGCAGAAGTTGAAACGCCCACGATGCGAGACGGAAAGGCCATAAGACATTAGCTGGAAAGCCGGAGGGCACTTCATTGATCGCGGGAAGAAAACTTTTTGCTGGTCCAAAGCAAAGCAAGTGAGCCTTTCTGGAGTTTCTGAGTTGATTCCGAAGCATAATCTTCTAAATGACCTGTGAGACCCCCGTAGAACGGTGACATGCCCAAACTTCAGCGGCAATCACTTCGCCCAAGATTAAGAAGCTCGACCAGAAGGCCGTGAAAACACCCAGCCTTCTCACCACCTCAGAGACACGTGACTTGGCGAGTCCGTCATGGCTTCACCACAACAAGTCAATGGTCCTTTGCCCAAGCGGAGGACCATTTCTTTTGCGATGCGACACTGCTAAACGTCTAAGAATGATCGACTATACGTAAGACGCACTACCAGACATAAATCGTCGTTGATCATTGTTGTAAAAGGCTTAGGCAAACGGTCTGAGTCTGGTTGCGGTCACCACAGAAAAGCATCCTCGATTGAAGGTGAACCGGTTCTTCCATCAACAACGCTCACTTTGATAACGACCTCTATGTTAGGCCTATTAGGATTCTCCTTGAATCGCGCCTTGATCAGTTGCATGTACTGAGAACTAGTTGCGAACTGGGCGGCTGCCTCGGTTCCGTTGCGTCCGAGTCCAGCAAGTACGGTCACAACACTTCCGGTAGTGCCATCATTAAAGCGGGCGATAAGTCCGTAATCATCCGTGCTCGCATAGGGCTGTGATTTATCGCGGATCCATTGGTGGTCTGGATGATCGCGATCGATGATGCCTTCGGATGGTTCAGGCGAAAAGTAAAAGCGTGTCGGGCGCAGCAAGCGCATGGTCCATGGGTTGTTATAGCCACCGAGCAGGATGATTGGATGGTCGCGCAGATCGCTGAGTGGAGTCGATGTGGAGGCGAGTACGCTTGTCCATCTGCCATAAAAGTTCCTCAAACGAGCCGAGGGGGCGTAGGTATGTCTGTGCTTGAGAGGGGTTACCGAGTTGGGGTAGGGTATCGAAGAGCATTTGAGTCACTTTTCTGAAAAGCTGTTGCATAAGTTAGTACGTTCGTGAGTTGCAGTATCTGGTCACATGGAGCTTTGCAGTCCAGCGGTAAAGACAGCCATCAATCTTCTCTAACCATTCACACCTTGGCGGGACCAGTGTGCTGTGCATGAACACCAGCTTCCATCCCTCTGGTCTTTTGCCGACGATCGCGGATTCTAACCACTTCACCTTGGTCGTCACCGAAGCATCGGGCGTGTAGCTGCTTGATTACCGGCATGAGGCTGTCAACGTCAAACCGTACTCCAGAGCCAAAGAGATAAAGCCTGGTGCAATGACCGAATCGAATGCAGGAAGGTCGTCTGGAGAGAAGTGCCTTGCTCCAAGAACCTGGGCCGTGACAACGTGGGGGGTCAACCTTGCTGGCTTCTCGAGATCAGCCAAAAGGTGCGATGAGCTGATTTAAGCCACTAACACTTTACGGTCCAGCGCAGCCGCCACCACGTCATGGTCAACAACATGGTCGATCAAGGACGCAGAGAGTACATGTTGAGGCGCTTGTGGCAGCGATTCAAATACTGAATCATGAGCGGCGATCTCGTCTGTCGTGAGATGGAGCGCCCCGATACCGTTACGGTACGCGGATGCAAACGCCGCGAGTGGGACTAAAGTATTCCTCCCGCGCCTGGAAACTTGTGTGATCGCATCCCCAGCCATGAACAAGAACCATGGGGGCTAACGTAATCGAACTCCCTTCATCGGTGTATGTGAGATTCGTACCGTCCCTTTGAATTGAAAGCATAAAGTCCCTTCTCACTCATTTTGTTGCTGTTATGTAGCTGTTCAGCGTCCTCGGAGGATGCAGCAGACTTCCCCAACGTCCTGCGATATTCAGTCGGTGTCACAGCGCAAAGCAAGCGGAACACTCTGGCGAAATGCTGCGAGGTCTGGAATCCGCAACTAATCGCGATATCAATCATTCTTAGTCGTGACGAGCTGAGTAGATCCTTGGCGTGTTCTACGCGAGCATTCAAGACAAACTGATGAGCTGCCTGTCCCGTCGATTTCCGGAACATTTGGTTAAAGTAGTTGGTACTCAGTCCTGCTGCCGCGGCCATATCTTGGAGAGAAATTTCGCTGTCGATCTGTCCATACACCACCTGTTTCACTCTGGATAGCTGCATGGGCGTCAGGCCGCAATGGTATTGAGGAAGAGCCCGTTTTAGATTGCCGCGCACCTGGACCAGTGCCGAAGCAATTGCCTGTGCGATGGAATCCATGTAGAGGCGACCGGAAAGCCCTCCTGCTTGCTCCTCCGACTGGATTGCAGAGATCAGTGCATCCACTCGCTTGTCCTCAAACTGTGTGCTGCTGCTGATCTCGACCGTCTCTGCACCCGCCTCTTCTGCGATTGCCCGGAACGCCTCGTCCGGTAGATCGACCTTGAGGATCCTGACCTCGCTCTCCCAACGAACGAACTCGTCAATTCCTCGATTACAAACGATCAAATCTCCGGTGCTGTAGGAGTAGTCGAGGAGCTTATTGCGGCTTACCCCATGCTGGTATCGGCATGGGGTAAGCACCTTGGCCAGGGACTGTTGCTGCTGCATGTAGTAGGCGGGCTCTGGTTCGGCGCAGCTGTGAATTTGCTGCACATGCAAGCCATCGTTCGTGTCCATGCGTACCTCCGGTTGTCCGGAGTCTGCGAATTCCGACAATATCTTAAGCCTACGCCTAACCAGTCCGATACGACGGTCGATCATGCAGCCGGTTAGCGCTATCGTGACGCCTCACTCCAGCTGCAAGTGCGCTTTGACCTCTTTCTCGTCCAAGTCCAGAAGTACTGTTGTTAGTGAACTGTTGGGTAAGCGGGCAATTGCGCCGCAACCTCATTCGGCGACAACATGCGTACCCCATACTTGATGAAGACCTCCATCGTCGCCGTGAGATCCGCCGTCGCGTATGTTTCCATGTCGGAAGGAATCTTCATCGTGCGAGCCGGCGCGTTCATCTTGTTGATCGCGTTGAGGAATCCTCCTGGCGTCATCAAGGCCAGCACATGACACTCGTCAGACTGAATCAGATAGGCATGAGGAACCTTCTTTGGTAGAAAGACGGATTCACCGGCTGCAACTGTCAAGACCTGACCATCGACGAACACCTTGATTTCACCGGAAAGAATGTAGAACAACTCATCTTCCCGCTCGTGGACGTGCGGTGGGGGCTCGGTCCCTTTCTTCATCTTCGATTCAACTAGGTCGAAAGCACCGTTGTTGTCAGAACCCCCAGCCAACTGGCTGATAAGGAGTCCTTTGTACCATGTTGAATTGTCGAGAGCGGGGGACCGTTTATATGCTTGTAGTTTGTTCAATTTATTCCTTCTTTCCTTTGTGGTGGTCGTCGTAAGCGAGCATTCAATAACCATCGGGCTGCTTTATCTATCTGAACGCAGCCGGAGTTGCTTCATGTGTCCGAACGGATGATGTGTGTCTAAACCCCGGGACATAGTTGGCGAAGCCCTTGATGACTCCCGTGTTCGAAGTCCACCCTGCGCGCTCTTACGCCCTCGATTGCTATCATGGTGTGAACAAGCTTGGTGATGACACCCTGCCTTCGCTTCGGCGTGAACATTCTCGCTCTTAAGGAATTCGTCACGTTTGCGCGGGCAATCAGCCCCGTGGCGTACAAAGATTGTGATGGAGGGGATGGGGCAGACTTGGACCAAACGGGTGCCTGTTGCGAGAAAGCTAGCACAAATTAGCACAGATCGGAAGATCTTGGGGGTAAGTCATTCATTCTAAACAAGAAAATATGGAGGCGCGGGTCGGGATCGAACCGACGCATAAAGGTTTTGCAGACCTCTCCCTTACCACTTGGGTACCGCGCCTCGGGTTGGGCTAGGTGCTACTGCAAAACCCGTCTGACTGTGATGAAGTGTATCGCAGATGAGTATTGATTGGAGCGGGAGACCGGGGTCGAACCGGCGACATCTTCCTTGGCAAGGAAGCACTCTACCACTGAGCTACTCCCGCTCGAACAAGTTCAAGTATAGAGACCAAAGGAGGTTAGGTCAACGCTGCGGGAAAGGTTTGTGTGGGAATGAGGTCGAGATGCGCAGCTAGTTTGCGGCGCGTGCAGGAGAGAACGGAATGCGTGGGCCGGAGATGGCATCGGAACGGCGGCGGACGATGTGTGGCGTGAGCAGCAGAACAAGTTGGCTGCTATCGGCCTCAACGGTTTGATCGCTTGCGTTCTGAAAGCCGGGAAGTTCGGCGATGCCCGGCAGACCGTCGATGGCGCGAATCTCAGAACGATTGACGTTGCTGAGAATGAGTGCGGTCTCGCCATCATTGACGGTGACATCGGAGACGAACTGACGGCTATTGAGGACCGGAATGCCATCGAGCGAACCGCCCGCCAACGCTTCGATCTTTAGGTCAAGTTTTAGATTCACCGCGTTCTTCTTGGAGATGGTTGGCGTCGCTTTCAGAGTGAGGCCGAGGTCTTCGTATTGAATCTGGGGAACAGTCTGCGAGGAGCTGCCAAGCTGGTTCAGCAGACTTGAGGCGCTGACGCCGTTGATGCTGACGCCTGCGAGTGCAGAGGTGTTTCCGGTGACCCCCGTGGAATAGGTAGAGGTTGTGATGGGGTAGCGGGTGCCGATGCGGAAGTCCCCCGGTTGACGGTCCGTGATGCGAAGCTGGATCTCGTCCAGGGAGCGGGTGTCGCTCGAGTTCAGGCCGAAGTTCAGGGTGATTCCACCCGTGGCGTAGATACCTGTTGTGGTGAGGCCTCCGCCGAAGATGCCGAGAGTGCTGCTGAGGAGAGCGCTTGTGGCGACACCGGAGGCGAGCAGGTATTCGGCGATCTGGAGAACGCTCGAGCCGACGGGGATGAGCCCTTGTGCGATGGCCTGGTTGACGATCGTCTGGTTCGCAGTGACGAGCTGCTGCGCCTGGCTGGCTACGTTATAGGCACCGATCTGCTGCGGGACGCTGAGACCGGTGTTGCGGCTGTGGGTGAGGTCCACGGAGTAGAGCTTGAGGTCGAGTAGAACCTCGCTGCTGCCATCGAGGAGGTCGGCGAGCGTCAAATTGATGGCATTGATGGCTTGTTCCGGCGCCCGAATGACGATGTTGCCCAAGCCATTCTCGACTGTCGCCTGCTTGACGTCGAAGATGTTGCGGACAACGTTGCCGAAGTCGCTCATCTGCTCCGGGGTCATACCGGGAACGTAGATGGTCTCTTCCATCTGGCGCTCGAGACGCTGGCGATTGTCGGGGGTGTCACGTGCGACGAGGATGCTGGTGGCGTCTAGTGGAACCGCGAAGAGATGGTTGATGCGGAGCAGGATGTGCATTGCCTGCTCGTAGGAGACATCCTCGAGATCGAAGCGAATGTTCTGGTGGGTGACGGAGTCGTCGAAGACGGTGCGAATGCCGTAGGCCTTCGTCACATCGCGAACAATCTGCTGAACTTCGGTATGGCTGTGGAAGCTTTTGATTCCGTCGGCAGGAGTGAGCTGGATTGCTCCCGCGAACACTGGAGGCCGGACCAGCCAGGGTTCTTCTGCCCTAGCGGTTGGCGCATCATGCTGGGTGACCGTCGGATTCCTGGGATCGATGGCACGGGCTTCCGCGAGGAGAGCATCAGCCTTGCTGTTATGACCGAGCATGTGCTCGCGGCCTGATTCCTGCACAAGAGCGGTGACGTGATGTTCGCGGGCCATCGCGAGCGCGGTGGTGTAGTCGCGGTTGGCTGGATTCAGCTCAAGTGCATGGCTGAAATGCTTTTCAGCTCCGGTGTAGTCGCGGCGGTCGAGTGCTTTCGCGCCGGCAAGGTAGGCATCGGCAGCCTGGTTCTTCTGCTTATCGCTGGCTGGCGGGGGAGAGATGGATGCCGCTGCGGACATCGCGACGGAGCTCGAGGAGACCTGTGGTTGTGCGAGGGAGGTCGAAGGAACGCAGACGCAGAGAAGGAAGGCGCAGACAACTCTCGATGCCGCAACGATCGTCCGGTTGTGAATGGAAGGCGTCATGTCCTGCTGATTAGACGGGGCAGGTGGCTAACGGGCGTTTACGACGCTCTGCAGGCGCAGGCGCTCGCTGGTTGGTGGACGTCGCATGCCGCTGCGAATCTGGGTGGTGTCCAGATCGAGTTCAGCGAGGGTACGGCTCAGGGTATTGCGATGCATGCCGAGTTCCTCGGCAGCTTTGCACTGATTACCTTTATGGCGGCTGAGGACCTCGAGGATATAGCGCTTCTTGAACTGCTTGACGGCGTCCGTATAGGAAATACCGGCGCTGTGCATCTGTATCACGATTCCGTCGAGTTCGCGCTTCAAGGTCACCTCACGTACAGGTCAAGTCAGTTGCTGAATCAGAATGCTGGTTTGTTGAATTCGTTACATCTCTATTGTGGCCTTACTGAGGCTGCTTGATCCAACCGGGCGCAGTGTGCTTGAGTTGTGCGGCGCCGTTCGCAATCTGCTGTTCAAGGTCGTGAGGTACAACGAAGGATACCCCATGCGCACCCGCAAGGAAATAGGGACTTAGCTGAGAATTTTTGGTCAGGTTCGACCATGGCCCAAATGCGGCCAGAACCATCATGCAGGCAACACCAAGGAGACAGCCTCGGACAAAGCCAAAGGCTGCGCCGAGAAGACGATCGAAGAAGCCGAGACCGATGGCGTCTGCACTGGTACGGAGGAGTTTTCCGGCAAGGCTGCAGGCGATCATTACGCCGGCTGCGATGAGGATGAAGGCTACGATCTGGGCGGTCGTAATGGGTGTAATCCAGCGAACGAGGCTCTGGGCGAGGGTGTTGTAGTTCCAACTCGCGAGCAGGATGCCGGCGACGAGGCCGACGAGGGAGAAGATCTCACGAAGAAAACCACGCAGGAATGCCCGGACGGTCGAATAGACGAGGAGTGCGACAAGCACCCAGTCAAAGACAGTCAAGGAGGCGAGAGTCACGCGCCTTGACCTTCCAGGCTGGTGAGGCCGGTGATGAGATGAAAAGCCTCCAGATATTTCTCGCGGGTGCGGGAAACGACCTCGTCGGGAAGGCTAGGCGCGGGAGCCTGTTTGTTCCAGTGAATGCTTTCGAGATAATCGCGGACGTACTGCTTGTCATACGAGGGCTGCGGGCCGCCTGGGGACCAGGACGCAGAGGGCCAGTAGCGGGAGGAATCGGGGGTGAGTACCTCATCGGCGAGAATGATTTCGGGCTGGCCCAGTTCGTTATCGATCAAGCCGAACTCGAATTTAGTGTCGGCGAGGATGAGCCCCTTGGTTGCGGCATAGTTGCTGGCCTGGGTATAGATAGCCAGTGTTAAGGTCCGCAGGGCGTCTGCGTATTGCTTGCCGATTGTGTCGACCATGGTGGCGAAGGAGATATTTTCGTCATGGCCAATGTTGTTCTTGGCGGCTGGCGTAAAGATTGGCTCGGGAAGGCGGTCCGACTCGCGCAGGCCGATCGGGAGCGGAATGCCGCAAACTGCGCCGGTCTGCTGGTAGTCCTTCCAGCCAGAGCCTGAGAGATAGCCACGGACCACGCATTCGACCGGGAACATCTTCGCTCGGCGAACGAGCATTGATCGCCCGGCGAGTTGGCTGCGAAATGGATGAAGTGCGGTGGGGAATTGGTCCGGATTGGTGGTGATGAGGTGATTCTTCGTCACGGAAGCGAGGAAATCGAACCAGAAGAGGGATAGCTGCGTGAGGATCTTGCCTTTGTCCGGGATTCCGCTGCCGAGGACATGGTCAAAGGCGGAGATGCGGTCGGTGGCGACGAAGAGGAGGTCGGCTTCGGGATCAGGGCCTAGGGAATAGATATCGCGGACTTTGCCGCGGGCGAGGAGCGGCAGATCACCGAGATCGGTATGAAGAAGTGCTGAAGACATCGTGCAGACAGTATCGCGCATTGCGGCGGGCCATGGTTGGGGATGATGCGGTGAGTGATCAGAGTGACAACGGCTTATCGGCCTGGGATGGGCTTGTTGCAGCACAATCTTTGAAGTTCATCTAAGAACGCTCTCATGCGCGAACAGGCGACTTTGGCCGTTCGACTGCAATTGTCGGGGCGTGAGGTTCACCATGCAAATAAATCCGTCGATGGGCGATGCGCTGGGGCGCTACCTGGATCTGGCGAGCGACCAGCTGAAATTGACAGCAAGCAACATGGCCAACATCGACACGCCGGGCTACAAGACGCAGGGGTTTGATTTCGAGCAGGAGTTTCGGCGTCAGCAGTCGGGCCTGGATCCGGCGGGACCACAGATTACGACGGTTGATGGATTGGTAGCGCGTCCAGATGGGAACAACGTCTCGATGGATCGTGAAGGTCTGCAACTGGCGCAGACGCAGCTTAAGTTCAAGATGGGTGTGGAGCTTCTCAAGGGGCAGTTCTCCAGCGTGATGACTGCGATCCACGCGGAGACGAAATGAACCTCTTTGGGTTGATGGACGTAAGCGCGTCGGCCCTGAAGGCGGAACGGGTGCGGGCGGAGGTAGTCGCGGCGAACATGGCCAATGCAGAGACAACGCGCACGGAAGACGGTGGACCATATCAGCGAAAGCACGTGGTATTTCAAGCGGATGCTGGTGCGGGAAGTTTTCAGCAGACCCTGCTAAGCCGAATGGGAGCAGGTGCTTTGCAGGGGAGCGGTACGAGCTTCGGGCTGCTTGGCTCGGGCAACTCTTCGGACAGCGTAACGGGAGGGGTCGAGGTGACGGGCGTCCTGGCCGATCAGAGTGCGCCACTGCGCCGGTTTGACCCACAGCATCCAGATGCTGGTCCTGATGGTTATGTCGCTTATCCGGACATCAATCCGCTTACCGAGATGGTGGACCTGATGGGCGCAACGCGTGCTTACGGGATGAACGCCTCGGCCGTGCAGGCAGAGAAGGGCATGGTTGCATCGTCGTTGGAGTTGTTGAAGTAAACGGACGCGAACAAAGGAGAGCTGCATGGTGGCAATTGATCAGATTTTAGGAATGTTGCAGGCGACCGCAGGGAGCAGTGCTACGTCGCTGAGTGGGACCGCGGCGGCGACTGGTACGGCGGGCGTGCCATTTGCGGGCGTAATGCAGGCGATGATGCAGCAGACGGCGACGCTTGATAAGAAGGCGGTGCAATCGGTTACCGGGTTGCTGGATGGATCGGGCGTTGAGGTGCATGACGCCATGATTGCTACGCAGAAGGCTGACATGGCATTCGAACTGGCGTTGCAGGTACGGAACAAGGCTGTTGGGGCGTACCAGCAGATGTTGTCGATGCAGTTTTAGGAATTCTTGATAGACGCTGCGTATTGAGACCGTCACACAACTTCGATAGGGACACAGGACCGTAATGGCAGAGACAGTAGAGGCGGCAGGACTGGAACGTAGACCGGGGATGGCCAGTGTGCCCGGAGGCAACGTCGCTGAGAAGGCGGCGGCGATGGCCTCCGCTCTGCGGCAAAGAATAGCGGCGATGGCTCCAGGACGCAGAAATTGGCTGATTGCCTCGGTGTGCGTGGTGGTAGCGATCTTCGCTGCAATGGGATGGTTTGCTCAGCGACCCGACTGGAAGGTGTTGTTCTCGGGGCTGGAAGCGAAGGATGTGCAGCAGGTATCGCAGGAACTGGCTGCCGCGGGAATCTCGTATCAGGCCACGACGGATGGAACGGGCGTTGAGGTTCCGGCGGAGTTGATCGACAAGGCCCGGATGGAGGTTGCGGCTAAAGGTATGCCGCAGACAGGCCGGCTTGGATTCGAGTTGTTCGATAAGCCGAACTGGGTGGGTAGTGAATTTGACGAGCGGGTGAACTATCAGCGCGCGCTTGAGGGTGAGCTCGAGCACACGATCGGCACGTTGAGCGCGGTGAAGTCGGCGCGGGTTCACCTTGTGCTTCCACAACCTTCGTTGTTTCTTGCGGCGGAGAAGGTGGCAAAGGCTTCCGTGGTGCTGAAACTCCGGCGGACCGCCATGGATCCGGAGCAGGCTGATTCGATACGCAGCCTTGTGGCTGGGGCAGTCGAGAACCTGAGCCCGGAACAGGTAACTCTGGTCGATGCGGATGGCAGGGTGAATCTGAAGGCGAAGTCAGCCGGAGGTGTTGAGGATGCGGCGGCGGAAGAGGCGCTTGAGGCGAAGCTGGTGGCGATGTTGGAGCCGCTCGCGGGACGGGATAATGTGCGGGCGACGGTGAATGTCAGTTATGACCAAGGGAGTGAAGAGCGAACGGATGAGGTCTACGATCCTTCGCAGACGGCTGCAGTGAGTATGCAGAAGAGTGAGCAGACGGCTGCGGGACAGGGAAAGGCGGGTGGGGTCCCGGGAACGGCCAGCAACACGCCCGCCGGTTCGCCGCAGGGCGCGGTGCAGGGGTCGACCGCTGCTGCAGCACCGGGGACACCGCCGCTGTTGCAAAAAGACCCGAACCTGCCGGTATATCCGCAGGTGAATGCCCAGGGTCAGAGCCTAAAGGAAGAGAACGGGACATACGCGGTGACACGACATCTCGTTCATAGCGAGCAAGGACCGGGCCGCGTGCGCCGTGTTACAGCGGCGGTGCTGGTAAATGACCGGATGGCAACCGAAGGTGCAGGGAAGCTGGAGCATGCCGTCTGGAAGCCAAGGAGTGGCGAAGAGATGCATCGACTTGAAGAGTTGGCGCAAGCTGCGGTTGGATTTGATACGAGACGTGGAGACCAGGTGGTGATGCAGAACATCAGCTTCAGCTCGAATGCTCCAGAGCCAAAAGCTGCGGCAATGGATAAGGCCCTGGAGCAGGTCCATGCATTGCTCAAGACGCAACCGGGACTGCTGAGAACGGCGATGATTGGCGTCTGTGGGTTACTTCTGGTCTTGTTTGTAGTGCGTCCGGCTGTGCGCCAGGTAACGGCCACGTTGAGTGAGCCGATGTTACTGACAGCAGGAGCGGCAGGTCCTGCTGTTGCAGAGCTACAGGCACCTGTAGAAGCTCAACGAAGCGACTTCGAGCGCATGTTGCCACGAGAGGCGAGATCGAAGACGCCGACTTTACGTGATGGAATTTATGACTATGTCGCGGAGAGTGTTCGTCGCGATTCTGCACAGAGTACACGCTTAGTAGAAGCGTGGATCGGCACCTCCGGGGAGGTAGAGTAATGGGCGCGATCGCACCGTTGAAGATGCCAGATGCATTGCGCCAAAATCCTCTGTTGCTGCCAGTTGAAGCTGGATTTGCACCCGTGGAGATGCCAGGTCTGCGGAAGGCGGCGATCCTGATGGTGGCGCTTGGGGAAGATCTCGCCAAGTCGCTCTTCCAGAGCCTGAGTGAAGCGGATGTCCGCCGCGTGACGGATGAGATTACGCGGCTGGGCGAAGTGCCGGCACTCCTGTCGACCCAGGTCCTGACCGAGTTCTATGGATTGCTTGAGACACGGGAGCATATGTTGCGCGGCGGTCCTGAGTACGCGATTAAGCTCCTCACCGAAGCTTTCGGCGCACAGCGTGCAGAGGCGCTGCTGGCGCAGGTAAAGGGGATGCAGCAGCGATCCTCCGGCGATCTCGCGATCTTGCAGAAGATGGAGCCGCACCAGCTGAGCAAGTTCCTTGAGAACGAACATCCCCAGACGGTGGCCCTGGTGCTGGCGCATCTCGATCCAAAACGTGGCTCGACGGTGCTGATGCACTTGAAGGATACGGTTCGAGTCGACGTGGTGAAGCGGCTGGCAGAGATGCGTCAGTTCTCGCCCGAGATGGCACAGACCGTGGCGCTGGTGCTGCACCGACAGATGGAGGCACTGGGCTCAAACGGTCGCAGATCGTATTCGGGCTTCAAGGCTGTGGCGGAGCTGCTGAATCGCCTTGAGCCGGTGGCGAGTAAGGGAATCCTCGAAGAGATCGAGACGAACGAGCCGCAGCTTGCGATCGGGATTCGAAACCTGATGTTTACCTTTGACGACCTTCTGACGGTTCCGTCACAGAGTATGCGGGAGCTTGTGGGTGCGGTCGATAAGCGCGTGCTGGCCATGGCGCTAAAGGGAGCTAAAGACAACCTGAAGTCCTACCTCTTCCTGGCGATGAGTTCGCGTGCGGTGGAGATGTTGAAGGAAGACATGGACGTGATGGGGCCGGTGCGTGGCAAAGATGTGAGCGCTGCGCAGCAGGAGCTGTTGTCGATTGCGCGAAAGATGGAAAGCGAAGGACGAATCATTTTGAAGATAGAGGCTGACAATGATCTCACCGTCTGAGAACGCAGTACCTGATGGGAACCCGGCAGCGACAGGAACCATGTGGAAAGAAAACTGGCGTACGGGATCGGTTCTACCGCTTGAGTTCAAAGCCATCGATCACCCATTGCGCCGTAAAACGGATTGGATGGGTGGGGATGAAGAAGAGTTCGACGCGCGTGATAGCCGTCTGCGCGAGGAGTTTGCCAGCCTGGAGGTGCGCTATCGTGCCCAGACGCAACAGCTCCCAGTACAGTTGACGGAAGCCCGAGTCGAAGCAAGACTCGAGGCCCGGTCGGAGTGGGAGATCGAACTCAACGAACGCATTGCAACAGAGTGTGAGCGCATCACCGGTGTCTGTACCGAGTTCGCCAAGGCACGCGCAAGCTACTTCATGTCTGTTGAGGAGGAGGTCGTTCGTTTGGCGCTAGCTATCGCCGCGCGCGTGCTGAATCGGGAGGCAAAGCTGGACCCGCTGCTGCTGGGTGCTGTTGTTCGTATGGCTCTTGAGAAGGTGGCGGAGGATAGCGGAGCGGTTCTGCATGTTCCGATCGCAGAGGTAGAGTCCTGGCGCACCATGCTTTCGACCGAAAGTGAGTCCGTTGTGACTGTCGTCGGTGAGGAGCGGATGGCGGAGGCGGAGTGCTTTCTTGAAACGAGCGTCGGACGTGTGGAGTTGGGCGTTGTGGCCCAGATGGAAGAGATCGAAAAAGGCTTTTTTGACCTGCTGCAACAGCGACCGCTGTAAGAGGTGAATGTGGATGTGCAGGATGCTGTACAGACTAGCGGCAGTCTTGAAGCTTACTTCTCGCGGCTGGCAGTTCGGCCGGCGTGGCGGTGGTGTGGACGAGTCGTTAAGGCCGATGGGCAGACGGTTGAGTCAGAGGGGCCACTCTGCTCCGTCGGGGAGAGCTGCGAGATTACCGATAGTGCGGGTGGGAGACATCGGGCCGAGGTCATTGGCTTTCGTGGCCGACACGTACTCGTGATGCCCCTTGAGGCAACGGTGGGGATTCGGTATGGCGATCGAGTGACGGCTCTGGGAGAGAGAGCAGGAGTTGTTGTGGGCGAGCAGATGGCCGGACGTGTTCTGAATGCGCTGGGAGCGCCGTTGGATGATCTACCAGCGCTGCGCCTGACTGCGACCTGGCCCTTGGATGGATCGATGCCGCGTGCTATGGAGCGTGAGCCGATTCGAGATCCGCTGCAGACGGGTTTGCGCGTGTTGGATGGCATGTTGACGGTGGGTCGCGGTCAGAGAATCGGTATCTTTGGCGGCTCAGGTGTTGGCAAGAGCACGTTGATTGGCATGATGACGCGCAACACGGCTGCGGACATTACCGTTGTCGGACTGGTGGGCGAGCGTGGCCGGGAGGTTCGGGAGTTTGTGGAGGACTCGCTCGGTGAAGACGGACGAAAACGATCCGTGGTTCTGGTGTCCACATCGGATCAGAGCCCTTTGTTGCGGATGCGAGCAGCTATGGCTGCGACCGCGGTAGCGGAATTCTATGCGTCACGGGGCAAGCATGTCCTCTTGGTGCTTGACTCGCTTACCCGCTATGCAATGGCTGCGCGCGAGGTTGGGCTGGCGGCGGGTGAGCCTCCGGCGAGTAAGGGGTACACGCCGTCAGTATTCGCGCGACTTGCAAAGCTTGTGGAGCGAGCTGGAAACTTCAAGACAGGGAGTATTACCGCTTTTTACACGGTACTGATGGAGGGTGATGATCAGCAAGACCCAGTAGTCGATGCCGTGCGCTCACTTCTGGATGGTCATGTGGTGCTGTCACGATCGATGGCGGCGGCGGGTTGGTATCCTCCTGTCGACGTGTTGGATTCGTTGAGCCGCCTCATGCCCGCGGTGACGACACCGGAGCATCGCGAGCAGGCAATGATTGCGCGCCGGTTGCTGGCGGCCCATGCACGATCGGAGGACCTGATACGGATCGGGGCATACAAACCAGGCACGGATGCTGATCTTGATCGCGCAATTCGAGTGATGCCTGCTATGAAGAGTTTTCTACAGCAGGGAAGCCGCGAGACGATGAAGATGGAACAGACGGTGAAGCAATTGCAAGCCCTGGAACTTTCCCGATGAAGTCGCGCACGTCTGTCCTGAAGAGGATAAACATACTCTATGGCTTAGTCGAAGAGATCCATTCGGGAGTATTTCGGCAGACGGTCGCCTTAGTCAACGAGGCAGACCAGGCGATCACACTACAGGCCGGTCAGGCCCATGCTGCCGGGGCTCTTGGACGAGCTTCGTTGCGTGAGGGGGATCACCAGGAGTGGGTATTCTCCAAAGCTCAAAGGGAGTTGAGCGAAGCACGGCAACAGCAGCTCAAGACGGTCCGCGAGGCGCGGGTGGTGAATACCGAGAAGGCACGGGACGAGTATCGTGCCAGCAGAATCAAAAGCGAGCAGATGAAGACAATTGTTGAGCAGAGTCAACAGGCGGAAGATCTGATCGCGGGGCGACGGACTCAGGCTGCCGCAGACGACCGCTTCCTGTCACGGCTCCGCTGGAAGCAGCTCCACAGCGACGACCTATGAAGCTTTACTAATGCAATGTCGGCCAGAGTTGGCTGGTGGAGTGCTTCTCTCCTTATTGAGTCGGAGAGCTGGCGATGATGGCACAAACTGCAGGTGTTTCCCAATTCAACGAAGTAATCTCTTCGCAGGAAGATCAGGTGAGCCGGAACAAGAGCGAGGCGATTCCTAATCATTTCGCTTCGACGCTCCAGGCCATTTCCGATCAGGAAACGCCTCGATCGTCTGTTGTAGAGAATTCAGATTCGCAAAGTAGGACCGGGACAATTTTGAGTAGCAGGTTTCTAAGTAAGCTTGATTCCGGTGTCGGACCTTCAGAGCCCCTTTCATTGGGTGTAGATGGTCTTAAAAAGTCCAAGATAGTCCTGCCGATATCTTCAACGGCGATGAGTGGGAATGAGGCGAGCTTACCTTTCGCGGCAGAAGAACCGAATTCAGTTGAAGCCAGCCCTGCTGCGATCAGAGAGACAAAGAACGGCGAGAGCGAAATAAATGGTTCTAAGCTGTCGAACGATCTTCCCGTAGTTTCCGGTTTCGCGCCGCCGAGCGTTGAAGGGGTAGTTGAGGTTGCCGCTCCACTGAGCAACAAAGCGGAAGTGTTTGTTGCGGGATTTTTGGGAGGGAGTAAGGGCCAAGTCTCAAAGGTGGCAGTCTCCGATCAAAAAGCACATATTGCAAACCACAATGCCCGGGCTATTGACCGCGAGAATTCTTTGACCGCTGAAGGTCTCATTCAAGCTGTCCCCATTGAAAGCGAAGACAAGGGGTCTAAGCCTCTTGGAGAGCTTCACCTCGGTAATCAGTCGACAGTTTCAGTACCCCTATCAGCGCAGCTTATGCAGACGGAACACGTGCCTCGTCCTAACACTGGAAAGCCTGTGCCGCCTGGTACAGCTGCCGGTCAGATCGTTGTGTCTGATCAGGGGAGTGCTCCAGCACCTCCCAAAACACTTGAAGTTAAATCTGGAAAACCAACCGAACTTCTCAATGTCAAGCTGGAAGAACGGACAGTGCATTCGGGTGTTTCGGAAGTTGTTGGTACTTCTACAGTGACGGCCTCATCCTCATTTGTTCCATCGATGGTTACGGTTGGAGTCACTTCGGGAACTGTTAGTACTACAACAAATCAGTCAAGTGGAAGTGGAGTGATGGAGTTGCGTACCTCAGCGGAACTCCAGGCAGAAGTCTCCGGTGGGAGTCTGCCCCATACAATGCTGGCTGCGACACCCACGGCACTGGAGATAGGTGTGTCGAGTGGAACCCATGGCTGGCTTAAGATTCGTGCCGAGCTTACCAGCACCGGAGAGGTGAACGCCTCATTGAGTGGGGCTTCAATCGCATCGGCGACATCATTACGAAGTGAACTGCCGGCGCTGAACTCCTACCTTCAGGCGGAGAAAATCTCGATTGGGGAGCTTGTTGTTCATCCAATGACCCACGCAACCAGTGCAGCCTCGCAAGAGCTACAAGGCACGCTTGTGGATACGACAAGGACTTCGAAAGATGGTGCAAGCGATCTTGCCGGCACGATGGCGGACGGCTCGGCAGGGGGGCGCGCTGGTCGAGAGCGCAGTGAGGATCCGAGCAGCATTCCGATATCTGGAGATAGCGAACCTTTGCTGGAGGCGCGGTCTGATCCATCAGCACAGAGAGATCGCACGGAATTGGGCGGCATTGGGAGTCGGCCGCCCTTCGAGTACGGTACCGGCGGAGGCTGGGTGAACGTACGTGCATGACCTTATGAAGATTTTGAGGAACGAGGAGGCAGAATGAGTGGACTACAGTTTAATTCTCTTACGAGTGCAGGAACGGCGGCGGCTAGTGTCGCTTCTTCACTCATTCCAAAAAAGCACATGTCGGCATCACCTGCACAGGCAATGGCGGTGGGGGACAAAGCGGCAGCAGCACCGGCGAATGACGCGTCTGCCGGCGACATCACCTCAAGTGACTTTCTTACGCTGCTGGTGAGTGAGCTGAAAAATCAAGACCCAACGCAACCCACTGATCCGAATGCTTACATCACGCAACTGGTCGGCGTAAATAGCCTGCAGCAGTTGATCTCGATCAACTCGGGTCTCACGTCGATCGAGACTCCGCCTGCCAGCTAATTTCGGTGACTAACTTGTTGTAGGAATTCACGAAAGACTCACCGAATTTGAAAGAGAGACATAGTGCCTAATTTTTCGATAGCTTTGACAGGACTTGAGGCAAACTCAATTGCGCTCAACACCATTGGTAACAATCTTGCCAACTTGAACACAACTGCCTACAAAGGGCAGAGTACGACCTTTGAAGACCTGTTCTATCAGCAGATCGGTACGTCAGGATCGAATGATCCAGTGCAGGTCGGCGTGGGGACTCGTGTCTCTGGTACAGCTACTAGCTTTGCTCAGGGCACCATTTCGACCAGCGCTAATTCTACGGACATGTCCCTCAGTGGTGATGGCTTTTTCGTGGTGCAGCAGGGAGGGGTGCAATCCCTGACCCGCGCTGGAAATTTCCAACTTGATTCTGTAGGCAATCTGACCACAATCAATGGTGAAAGCGTCATGGGATTTCCAAGTGTTGGGGGGGCGGTAGGCAAGAGTTCGACACTAGCTCCACTAACACTCCCGGTGGGAGAGACACAGTCCGCACAAGCTACGCAGAATGTCTCGATCAGCACGAATCTTGATGCATCGGCGGCTGTGGGAGCCCAATTCCAAACGCCGGTTACTGTGTACGACACACTGGGGCAAAGTCACGTGGCAACGGTGACGTATACCAAAGCCAGTGCGACGAGCTGGGGTTATGCAGTGACACTTCCGGCAGCGGATGAGACCGGCACGCCGACAGGAAATACAGGTACTTTGACCTTTGATTCGACAGGCAAGCTGGTAACACCTGCTGCCAACGTGGCAGGTGTTACATTTCCTGGCATGGCAGATGGCGCAAGCAGCATGAACTTCAGTCTCAATCTGTACAACGCAGGTGGAGTGGCGACGGTTGGCCAATCGGCGTTGGCGAGCAACAACGTCACTTCTAATCAAGACGGCTTTCCTGCGGGCACATACCAGAGCTTCAAGGTGGATGCGCAAGGTATTGTGTCGGCATCATTCAGCAATGGCAACTCTGCCCTGATTGGCCAGGTAGCTGTGGCCTCAGTGAACAATGACAACGGACTTACGCGTACAGGAGACAACAACTTCCAGACTACAGCGGCCTCGGGAGCGTCAACGATCGGCGTTGCGGGGACCGGCGGCAGAGCAACTATAGAAGATGATTCGCTTGAACAGTCGAACGTGGATATCTCGACCGAGTTCTCTAATTTGATTGTCGCCCAGCGAGCATTCGAGGCAAACTCGAAGACGGTAACTACCTTCGACACCGTGACGCAGGACGCGATCAGCATGATTCGCTAACAAATCGTAGAGCTATAGAGCGGGAGCAGAGAAGCGAGTGTCAGCCATCTTGGCGAATACTTGCGGTGCTGCTCCCGCTTTCCAGTCAGGCCGCTTCTGTGAAATAGCTAATGATGTGACGAAGGGCCTTGGCGCTCGACGTGCATCTTCACCAGCATCATGGCAAGCTCCTCTGCAATTCCTGAAAATATCGTCCTCCCTTCTGCACCTGTCGCGAAGCTGCCGTGGGTGCCTCTGATCCTTGCGATGGTGGTAACGGTCCTCCTCTGCGTGAGCGTTCTGGCGGGAGGCATGTTCTACCTGATGCGATCAGGAAAAATCTTTACACAGAAGGCGAATGTAGCTGAAGCCTCTGCGGGTGCGCCAACTCTTATACCGGCTACCCACGGAATGATCCTCGAGCCAATGGTTGCAAACCTGGCAGATGCGGGCGGAGCGGCTTATTTGAAGGTCGCGCTTACCCTGCGTCTTGCTGATGATCCTGCGAAGAAAACCACCGCTTCCAAAGAGGAAAAACCTGCTAAGGGGATGAGCGATGCCGAGGCGGCGGTCCGCGACACGGTCTTGACGGTGATCGGTGGACAGACTGCCGACCAGCTCCTTGGAGCGGAAGGTAAGCAGCATCTGAAAGCGTCTTTGAAGTCTGCACTTGCCAAGAACAATCCCGAATTGAAGATTGTCGATCTCTATTTTGTTGATTTTCTAGTGCAGCGATAACGGTGAGAGCGGCGGAGCGAAGCGATGTCCGATACAGAACTGATGGCTGCGCCGGCTGAGGCCGCGCTGTCTGCCGTCCCTGGGCCAATGCGTCAGGGCGATGAATGGATGGAGCGGATTGAAGAACATCCGCAGTGGCTGGTGCTATCTCGGCTGCCTGTTGTGTTGACGGCGCGCATCCCTCTGGCAGCCTTCAAGGTGCGTGATCTTCTGCTTCTGCAGCAAGGGCAGCTGATTGAAAGTGACTGGTCAACGACTGAAGACATCCCAGTCAAGATCGGCCGTGTTCAGCTGGCGTGGAGCGAATTTGAAGTAGTGGAAGACAGTATGGCGATGCGTTTGACACGACTGGCCTAGGAGCAGACAGATGGAACTGGTGCAGGGATTTACGAGACGACAAGAGATTGAGAAAATACCATCGGCTGGCGGCCTTGGCGCCTGGATGGTCGGAGCGTTGCAGGGTCGCGTTCGCATCAAGTGGCGCGGTGGAGTTCCGGATCGAATGCAACAGATGCAGCTACTCGAGACGCTTCCGTTGGGAGGGAAGCGTCAGATGATGTTGATCGCCTGCGAAGGGGAACGCTACTTGGTAGGCTGCGGACCCGAGGCGGTGACAAGCATTGTGAAATTGATGCCAACAGTGAGCGAAGCACGGCCTGCGGTAAAGACGTGGCTTTGATCAGGCCGGCGTTCCAGGCGGTAATGATGTCGATGCTTCTGACACACGTTATGCATGCGACGTCCTTTGCTGCGCTAACCCCCAACGCTAAACAGGGAGAATCTTTTTGGGTGGGTAAGACGATCAACCCTACTCACCCTATCGGCAAACCACGTCTTGTCGTGAGGAGTGCTCCTACAAAGGATCTCACGAAGTTGAAGCCGATTGTCTCAACTCTGACGCTTCCTACAGCAACTGTTGGCCCCTTCTCAGGTAGTCAGAGTGTGCCATGGTCAATCGTTGTTGGTCTTACACTGCTGACCTTGTTGCCGGCGCTTCTACTTTCCATGACACCGCTGGTACGGCTGCTCGTTGTCTTTCACTTTCTCCGACAGGCTCTTGGTACGCAGACCGCACCTTCGAACCAGGTGTTGATGGGCCTCGCATTGATGATGACATGGTTCCTGATGCAGCCTGTGCTGCTGCAGGTGGAACAGCAGGCTGTTATCCCGTATCGTGCCGGACTTATCTCGGGTGAGGATGCGATGAATCGCGGCATCCAGCCGGTTAAGCAGTACATGCTGCGTTATGCGCGTGAGAAAGATCTTGCCGTGTTCGCATCTGCTGGTATGAGCGCGAGGCCTGCAACGAAAGATGATCTTCCGATTCAGGTGGTCGTACCCGCCTACATTCTGAGCGAACTGAAGGCTGGATTTCAGATTGGCGCCGTACTCTTCCTGCCATTTCTTCTTGTCGATATCGTCGTAGCTAGCGTAACGACCTCAATCGGCATGATGCAGCTACCGCCTGTCGTGGTGTCGACCCCGTTGAAAATTCTGCTCTTTGTAATGGTCGACGGTTGGAATCTGCTTGCTGACCAACTTCTCAAAAGTTTCTAGCTGCCAATCAAACAGAAAAGGTGAAGGGATGCGCCCGGATCAGACGGTGGAGATGATGCGAAGGCTGTTGGTGGAGGCGATGCTACTAAGCGCACCGATGTTGATCGCGGCTTGCGTGGTGAGCCTGCTGGTCAGTCTCGCTCAGACCTTGACTGGTGTGCAGGAGCAAACACTGACGGTGGTTCCTCGGTTGATCGTGGTGTTTGGTGTCGCCATGGTCACGCTTCCCTGGACTGTTCATAGGCTCGTGAGCTTCACCATGCACCTGTGGATGGATCTTCACCGGTACCTGGGGTAGATAAGGTAATGGATCTCACGACTCGAATGGCAGGCGATTTTGTCGGACTCATCACAAACTGGACCCAATATCTGGCGGCAGCGCTCCTGGTCCTCGTTCGGCTTAGTGGACTCGTCGCCTTCGCTCCGCTTTTCAGCTCAGCCGCAATCGCTCCAAGAATTAAAGCTGGATTTGTGATCGCCATGACAATCCTGCTTGCACCGGTCGTTGCTGCGATACCAGGGGCACGGGCAATTCCAGATATGCGGGGCATTCTTGGGGAGCTTGGCGTCGGCCTTGTCTTTGGTCTCTCGTTGACTCTAATGAACGAAGCACTGGATTTTGCGGGCACACTGCTCGGGATGCAGTTCAGTTTTTCTTTGGTTAACCTGCTTGACCCGAATTCAATGATCGAAACGCCTGTGCTCGGCCAGATGCTTGGCTGGCTAGGGCTGCTGGTCATCATGGGCGCGGGGCTTGACCGCACATTGATCGCTGCCATGGCGCGCAGCTTCTGCACTGTTCCGGTGGGCACGGCAATGGTGCATGCAACCACCGGAGCGGCGCTCGCTGCGATGGTGAGTGGCGTCTTTCTTGCAGGATTGCAGTTAGCCTCACCAGTCGTTGCTGCGGCTCTTGCGGTTGAGGTGACAATCTCGTTGGTGTCGCGATTGGCCCCGCAGCTTCCCGCGATGGTGATCAGCATCCCGATGAAGACCATGGTCTCATATGTCGTGCTGATCGGCTCGCTGGCCGTGTGGCCTGGCTGGATCGAGAGACATTTCATCGCACTGCTCGATGCCGCTGGACGATTGATTGGTGCCGCGTGAGCGATAAGGGGACTGAGCAAGCGAGTCCGCAGCGCAAGCAGAAGGCTAAAGATCGCGGTGACGTTGTACGGAGTCGTGAGCTGCTCTCAGCGGCTGCGATGCTCGCCGGAGTGTTGGCGCTTGGCGTTACAGCACGTAGCTTTGTGACGACGTGGGGTGAGGTGTACGCGCAGTCGCTTCATCTTGCCGTAGCAGGTCAGGTTAGTGTTGAGAGCGCCTGGAGGGATGCCCTTCGTACAATGCTTGCGCCTGCCTTGTTTCCAATCTTCATGGTGCTGGTGGCCAGCTTCCTTGCTGCCCTCTCCGTAGGCATCGCTCAGGGCGGAGGGCTGTCGATCCATCCAAATGCATTGGAGCTGAAGTTCGAGCGGCTCAACCCGGTAACTAATCTCGGAAATCTCTTCAGTCTGCGTGCCGTTACAAGAGTAGTGAAGTCGCTAGTCCCTGCGGCGGTGATGGTCGTCTTTGGCTGGGGAGCACTAAAGGCCCTGATGGTTCCCATGCCCGTGATGAGTTTGTTACGCCTGCCGTCTGCATTTTCTACGGCATACGGCCTCGCGCTCGATGCTGCCTGGGTCACGTTAGCGTGGAGCGGGCTCGACTACGTCATCGAGTGGAGAAGCTGGAACTCACGCCTGATGGTTACCAAGCAGGAGATGCGCCAGGAGATGCGGGAGGCTATGGGCAATCCTGAGATCAAAGGGCGTATTCGACAGATTCAGCGTGCGATGCGCCGTCGCAAGATTAAGGCAGACATCTCGCGAGCCAGCGTGATTATCACTAATCCCACCCACTACGCCGTAGCGCTGGAGTTCAGCTTTGACACGATGCAGGCACCGACGGTGCTAGCAAAGGGGAGGGATTTGCATGCCGCAGATATTCGCGAAGAGGCACAATGGGCGGGCATTCCGATGATCGAGAATCCTGCGTTGGCACGCAGTTTGTACAAGGCGGTAGAGCCGGGACAGTCGATCCCGTATGAGCTATACGCCGCGGTTGCAGGCATTCTGGCGTTTCTATATCGCCAGAAGATGGAAGAGAAAATGCGCAGTCATCGCGCGCGTGAAGAACGTGCTGCGGCTGCGGCAACGCCGGCTGTGCACCGTGGAATGTATGGGTTTGGAGGAGGTATATGAGTACTGCAGCGGTTGTAATGGACAAAAGGGTAAGCCGATGGCCCGTGGCAAAGCTGCAGAGATTGCTCCTGCCGGTGACTGCAATCAGCATGGTTTTCGTGATGCTCATACCGGTTCCCGGATTCGTTCTGGATATCCTTCTCGCAGCATCGATCACTGCATCGGTCATCGTGTTTCTAACTGCGGTGCAGGTACGGCGAGCTGTGGATTTTTCAGTGTTTCCGACACTGCTGCTTCTGCTTACCCTATTTCGTTTGTCGCTCAATCTCGCGTCGAGTCGGAGAATCCTGCTACATGGACATGAGGGTACTCATGCTGCTGGGTCAGTAATCGAAGCCTTCGGACAGTTCGTAGTTGGTGGGAACTACGTGGTCGGTTTTGTGCTTTTCCTTGCATTGATAGCAATCCAATTCCTGGTAGTCGCGCACGGTGCGGTAAGGACGGCTGAGGTGACGGCTCGGTTTACGCTGGATGCGCTTCCGGGCAAACAGATGGCGATTGATGCGGACATGAACGCCGGCTTAATCGATGAGCAGGGTGCACGTAAGCGGCGTGAGGCGATCGCACGAGAGGCCGAGTTCTACGGCGCGATGGATGGTGCAGCGAGATTCAATCAGCGAGATTCGCTGGCGACGATCTTGATTACGGCGATCAACATCATCGCTGGGCTGCTGATTGGCGTCCTCCAGCAAGGCGCAGACCTGATGACCGCCGTGAAGACCTACACGATCCTCACTGTGGGAGATGGCCTTGTAACGATGATCCCTAGCTTACTCGTGTCGATAGCGGGCGGCATGGTGCTGACGCGCGCTTCGTCGTCGGGCCAGCTTGATGCTGAGTTGGGAGCGCAGCTGCTGCGAGGACGCAACACGCTTTGGATTGCCTGCGCCGTATTGCTTGGCTTGGCTCTAATCCCAGGCTTGCCTAAATTGTCATTTATGCTGATGGCGGCTGCTGTTGCACTGATTGCGCGCAAGCTGCCGGCGACCGCCGATGAAGCTCCAGCTGTAGAGCTTGATCTTGCTGCTGACAAAGCGGCAGCCGCAGAACTCAGTAAGGGAGAGAATCTTGCCTCGTTGCTCAAAATGGATGAGTTGACGTTAGAGATCGGCTTCCAACTCATTTCTTTGGTGGATGAAAAGCAGGGTGGTCAAATGCTCAATCGCGTGCGCGCCCTGAGAAGGCACCTCGCAACCGAGCTTGGTTTCATCGTGCCCCCTGTTCACATCACCGATAATCTACGGCTCAGGCCTCGGGAGTATGTGGTCAGCCTTCGTGGGGTTGAGATTGCCCGGTGGCAGACAGAACAGAATTTCTTGCTTGCCGTGAACGCCGATCCCAAGGCGCGGGTGCTGGCAGGTATCGAGACACGCGAGCCGGCGTTTGGCGTTGCGGCGCGTTGGATCCAGCCAGGCCTTGAGGAGTCGGCACTCGCGGCGGGTTACTCGGTCGTTGACCAGACTACGGTGATCGGCACTCATCTAGGCGAGTTGATCCGCCGCCACGCTCACGAGTTACTTGGACGGCAGGAGGTGAAGCGACTGCTGGACAGCATGAATGAGAGTTACCCGAAGCTGGTTGAGGAACTGGTGCCGAAGCTGATGTCGCTTGGCGAAGTGCAGAAGGTTCTCCAGCAACTACTGCGCGAACAGGTCTCGATCCGCGATCTTGGAACGATACTCGAAATCCTTGTAGACGCAGCCCAGCACTCCAAAGCTATCGTCCACCTGGTGGAGAGTGTGCGGCAGTCACTGGGCCGCGGTCTCATCCACCCTCTGCTCGATACCGACGGAGGACTGCGGGTCCTTGTGTTGGATCAAACTTTGGAGTCCGAACTGGTCCACACCTTCGACCCGAACGGAGCGGCCTTACTGCTGGGCGACGGCGTACGACCTTCCGGAACTCCGGCGGAGTATTTGCGGCGGCTGCTTGAATCTGTGAAACGGCTAACCGAGGGAGGCACTGCTACGGCACTCCCCGTGCTTTTATGTCCAAGCCCGGCCCGCTATCACGTGCGGCGTTGGTTGGAGCCGTTTCTGCCAAAGGTCACAGTGTTGGCTCCAGCAGAGATTCCTCCGGAGATTCGGGTTCGGAGTATGGGAACGGTCGGCTAGCAGGTAAGGCAGGAATGAATTGATGACAGACCAAGCAGGAGAGGACAAAGACGAGATGAGCATGGGAAATCCGTTACCGGTGATGTTGCTGGACAGTATGGCTGTGAATAGTCACCACTCTGAGACTCAGGGGAGCTTTGAGGAGTGCGGACCATCGGAAGCTTCCATGTTGCCGCTCTTACTCGAACAGCAGACGAACGCTGGAAGTCTGGAGGACAATGGCACGGTCGCTCCACCAGATCGCGAGCGTCTACTCCTTGAGCATCTGTCGACCGTCCGGTATCTTGCCCGGCGCATCCATGAGCGTCTTCCACAGCATGTCGATCTTGATGATTTGATCTCTGCGGGCGTGGTCGGACTGATCGACGCTTTTTCGAAGTTCGATCACAGCAAAAAGGTGCAATTCAAGAGCTATGCGCAATTCCGCATCCGCGGAGCGATACTCGACTCCTTACGAACGCTGGACTGGAGTCCAAGGGAGCTTCGCCGCAAAGGTCGGGCTGTTGAAGAGGCAATCCGCTCAGCGACGCAACGACTCGGCCGCGCACCTTCGGAGCAGGAGATTGCTGTGGCTATGGAGTTAAGTCTGGTTGACTATCAGCATCTTCTTGGCGACTTGAAGGGACTTGAGATCGGCAGCCTCCATATGGAGCGCACGGAAGATTCCGGGGATGAAGAGCTGGCATATATCCCGGGCGCTCCTGAGGACGATCCGCTCTTCCGCTGCCTCAAGGGTGAGATGAAGCAGAGGCTTGCCGACGCCATTGACGAACTGCCTGAGAAGGAGCGTTTGGTGCTGACGCTTTATTACTACGAAGAACTCACGATGAAGGAGATCGGGCTAACTCTGGGCGTCGTTGAGTCCCGTGTCTCGCAGATTCATTCGTCTGCGGTACTCCGGCTGCGAACGGCATTAGCGAGCTTGCGTTCCAGCCAAGCCCCTGCGGCGAAGCAGGTCGCAACTGCGAAGAAGCCAGTAGTTCGCAGGAGACGCGAGGCGTAGTGAAGGTCCTGTTCTAACGGAGGTCGTACATGGCAGGTGAGATGAGACAGAATGACGCAGAGACGTTAATCGCAAACGCCGGAGGCAGCCGGTCTAGTGCAACGAACTCAATCGCTGAAGAGGCGCCTGAGCTTTACAACTTCAGCAGGGCAGGCCAGATCAGCCAGGAGCAGATGCGCGCCATCGGAACGGTGAACGACCTGTTTGCGCGTAACCTGATGCACACAGTTGGTGCCTGGTTGAGGACGCAGTTCGGAGTCAAGCTTGCCTCGGCAAAGCAGATGACGTATGCAGAGTTTCTTACGCGTCTCAAGGAGCCTACCTATGTGTGCTCGATTCGCATGGAGCCTTTAGGGGCTCTAGGTTTGCTTGAGCTCGAGTTATCCCTTGCGTCTCCCATAGTCGACCTGCTCCTTGGCGGTATTGGCCGCGCAGGGACCCTGCGGGAGTTGACGGATATTGAAGAGGCCATCCTGACCTCCGTGGTCGAGATGATCGTGCGGGAGTTAAATGTAGCCTGGCAGCCCGTTGGACTTGGCTTCACCTACGAGAAGCGTGAGACGGCAGCCCAGGTTGCGCGCATGATGCCTTCCAGCGAGAAGACGATGTGTGTGAGCTTCGAGGTGCATATGCCGGAGGCTCAGGGAAGCCTGAATTTATGCCTTCCGACAGTCGTGCTGAATGCGATCCTGCGACAACTGGTGGCTGACCGTGAGCGTCCGCGGCGACGCTCTGAGGAGGCAGAGGTGCGGGTGCGCGAGCTTCTTGGCGAGGCTTGTTTTGGGGCAGTACTGCAGTTTCCCCCACTGCGGCTTCGTGCGCGCGAGCTTGCCGATATTGTGCCCGGAACAATCCTGCGCCTTCCGCTACCGCGGCACTCGGCTGCGGAACTGCGTGTAGGAGGCATCGCGTTTGGCCGGGCACGGCCTGTCAGGATGGGTGAACATCGCGGGGCGCAGATGCAAACGGAGCGGATCACCGATCCCGATGGGCCACAGAGCATTTAGTTTGCAGCACCAAGGAGACAGGCCAGCGTGATGGATGAAGTTATACCCGAAGAACAGGGATTGAGCGGCGGAGCAGCGATGAGCCTGCTCTACGATATCGAACTGGACGCGACGTTGCAGTTTGGCTCACGAGAGATGCCGTTACGCGAGGTGCTGGCACTTGGGCCGGGCGATGTCGTCGAACTTGATCGCCATGTCTCAGAGCCAGTTGATCTGGTGGTCGGCGATCGCATTGTGGCGCGCGGTGAAGTGGTTGTGGCCAGCGGAAACTTTGCTTTACGCATTACAGAGGTTGCAACGCCGCAACTACGACTGGAGAGTATCCGATGCCTTTTCTAGAAAAGCGCAATGAACCCATCGAAAACGATACGCGTGCAAGCCGAGGGATCGGAACAGAGAGCGCGGCGCACTGGACCCATGACGTGTACGTACCGGGGTCCGCCTCGCGTGATGCCGCACGTCGATCGCCTCAACGCAACACGACAAAACAGAGCTGTGGCAATCCAGAGTGTACGAAAAGCTGGACGATGCCTTGGAAGAACCGGCGACGGCCAATCTTCGAAGGACGTTGGGGATGTAGCACGCGGTGCCTTGAGGCTGTCATTCACCGTGCGCTCCGGCGCGAGCGAGGCGATCTTCGCCCTGTGGGTAGTGAGGATCAGGACGTGCCGCATCAGCACCGGATTCCGCTAGGGCTGGTTATGCTAAGCCAGGGCTGGATTTCGCAAACACAGCTTCGAACGGCGCTTGAAGCACAACGGCTCGCCGGGACTGGACGGATTGGCGAGTGGCTTGTGCAGGAGAGTGGCGTAACGTCAGCTCAGATTACGCGAGGGCTCGCAACGCAGTGGAGTTGTCCAGTGCTGCCGATCGATGGTTTCGCACCGTCGGCGATGGCACTGACGATGCCACGGCTCTTCATCGAAAGGCTTGGTTTGCTCCCGCTTCGTATCGCCTCATCGCGTATTCTCTATCTCGCCTTCAATGATCGCCTGGACGCTTCTGCTGCCCTTGCGGTCGAACAGATGAGCGGGCTTCGCGTTGAGAGCGGCTTGCTCGACGACTCGCACTACGAACAGGCGCGTCAACGACTTCTCGGCAGCGAATTCATACAGACCAATGAAGAGTCTTTTCAGGATGCCGAAGGTCTCTCGTCGCGGATCGCCACTATCCTTGAAGCGAGCCAGCCTCTCGGCTCGCGGCTGGTTCGTCTGCACAAGCATTACTGGCTCCGTACGTGGCTTGAAACAGGTGCGTACGGCGATGTCGGGACGCTGCCTTCGACTGGTGAAGATGTTACGGACACGCTCTTCACCTTGGGCCGGCAAGATTAACGGGCCATCCATCCGCCGTCAACGGTCAACACTGTTCCGGTTACGTAATCACTGGCACGCGAGCTGAGGAATAAGGCTGCGCCTGCAATATCCTGCGGATCACCCCACCGGTTCGCGGGAATACGTTCCAGGATCTGGCGGTTGCGGGTTTCATCCGCCTGCAACGCCGATGTATTTTCGGTGCGAAAGTAACCGGGTGCAATGGCGTTTACCTGAATGCCCTGAGATGCCCATTCATTAGCGAGAGCTTTTGTGAGTTGAGCCACTCCGCCCTTCGATGCGGCGTAGGAGGGAACGCGAATACCTCCTTGAAAACTGAGTAACGATGCGATGTTGATGATCTTTCCGGACGCGCTCCGAGCAATCATGCCTCTCGCGGCCAGTTGGGAGAGTTGGAAGACGCTGGTCAGGTTTACCTGAAGAACCGTCTGCCAATCCTCAAGCGTGGCATCAACCGCTGCTGCACGATGGATTGTTCCGGCATTGTTAATCAGAATGTCGATTCTGCCGAAAACATCGTGAACTTGGTTGAAGAGCTCTTCTGCACCAGTGTCCGCAGAAAGATCTGCATGGAATGCAGATGCTCTGCCACCTGCACTCACGATTGTCTGGGCAGTGTCTCTTGCGGCTCGGCGGTTGCCGTGGCAAGCGACTGCAGCCCCTGCCTGCGCCAGCGCAGTGGCAATTGCAGCTCCTAAGCCGCTTGCCGAACCAGTGACGAGCGCTACCTTATCGGTCAGGCGGAAGAGATCAAGAACGTGATCGGGGATGTTTGTCATCATGATGCTCACTCTACTGTCCTTGCGATTACTCCAGCAAATCGTTGCTGCGTTGACGGCAAAGATGCACTTTCGTATCGTGGGGTGCTGTGAGGTTTTATGCGAACGATGCTTCTATGTGTTGCGCTGACAACTATTTCGACGAGTCTCGTTGGACAGGTAGCCCAGGCTCCTGCCGCGAATCTTGTGGATGTGCGGACGGCTGCAGCTATCGATGCTGAGGCGAAGATCCTGATGAACCAGGCTAAGAACAGTCCGAGCGGCACTGCCGGTGTGGCTCTGGAGACTTATCCAGGACACCTCACGATGCTCACCGTTCGAGTGAAGAGTGGCGGCGCAGAGATCCACGCAGGGTTCAACGATATCTTTATCGTCGAGGACGGACAAGCTGACGTCCTGACCGGTGGAACCGTCGTCGATCCGAAGCAGGTCTCGCTGGGAGAGACGCGCGGCAGTCGGGTAGAGGGCGGGACTTCTCATGTAATCCGCAAGGGAGATGTGATCCACATCTCGGCCAATGTTCCGCACCAGACGACGGTTGCTCCGGGAGAGACATTTACCTACTACGTTATCAAGGTGGCAGTGCCGCAGCAGTAGTTTGCTGCGACACTGTAGAAGCAGTACTTAGGGAGAACGATGAAGCTTTACCAGATGGCGGATGCTGTGCGGTACAGCCGCATGACGACTGCGGAACGACGGGAGACCTTCCTTCTGGAAGGCATGTTTCAGCCGGGCAAAGCCGAGTTTGCCTATGTTGACCTCGACCGAACGGTGATTGGGTCGGCTGTTCCTACTTCGTCAGATATAGTCCTTGAGACAGAGCCTGAGCTGCGATCGGAGTATTTCCTTGAGCGTCGCGAACTCGGCGTGCTGAACGTCGGTGGTGCAGGTTCGGTGATCGTGGACGGAACGACCTTCGCGCTCGGTAAGCTGGACTGCATGTACGTCGGGCGGGGAAGCAGGAATGTCTGCTTTACCAGTGTTGATCCTTCTTCTCCCGCTTGTTTCTACCTTCTAAGCTATCCTGCGCACAGCGAGTATCCGACTCGACTGGTGAAGTTCGCTGACCTTCAGGGCCTCCCGCTTGGAGCTACCGAGACCTGTAACAAGCGGACGATCTATAAGGCGATCCACATGGAAGGGATTCGCAGCTGCCAGCTTGTAATGGGCTTTACCCTGCTCGATGAGGGCAGCAATTGGAACACGATGCCTGCGCATACACACATGCGACGCTCTGAGGTGTACTTCTACTTTGACGTTGATCCGGCGCATCGCGTTCTGCACCTGATGGGACCACCGCAAGAGACGAGCCATCTTGTGGTCGCGGATAGGGAAGTCGTCGTGTCGCCAGGATGGTCGATACACGCAGGTGTTGGGACGAAGAACTACGCCTTCTGCTGGGGAATGGGCGGCGAGAATCAGGCTTATACCGATATGGATCCCGTAACGATTGCGGAGTTGCGATAGTGACCGCTATAGCAAGCCAGAAGCCGATACTCTCGTTGCGCTCACGAGAGGAGTGTCGATGGGATCTTGTCAGCCTTGGCGAGGTGATGCTGCGCTTCGATCCCGGTGAGGAGCGTATTTCGCGTGCGCGAAACTTCCGTGTCTGGGAAGGTGGCGGCGAATACAACGTTGCGCGTGGACTGAGGCGGTGCTTCGGTCAGCGGACTTCCATCGTTACGGCGCTTGCGGACAATCCCGTTGGACGCCTGCTCGAAGACCTGATGCTGCAAGGCGGAGTCGATCTGTCGCACCTGATCTGGTCGGACTATGACGGGATTGGGAACGAGTCGCGCAATGGTATCTACTTCCTCGAGCGTGGCTTCGGCAGTCGTGCTGCGCTTGGCATGATGGATCGTGGTCACACGCCGATCTCGCAGCTACAACCGGGGCAAGTCGATTGGGACGGAATCTTCGCGACGGAAGGTGTTCGCTGGTTCCATACAGGCGGTGTTCTATGTGCTCTTTCGGCGAGTGCTCCTGAGGTTGCGCGTGAGGCGATGCAAGCTGCGAAGCGTCATGGCGTAATCGTCTCGTATGACTGCAACTATCGGCCATCGCTGTGGAAGAGTTACGGTGGTCGTCAACGCGCTTGCGACGTGAACCGGGAGCTTGCGCCGTATGTTGACGTGCTCTTCGGTCATGAGGGCGATCTTGCTGCGGAGTTATGCGATGCGTCGTCTGGACCGCCGTGGCATAATCTGGCCAGTTATACGGCGATGGTCGGGCGAACGATAGCCGAGTTCCCGGATATCAAGGTGATCGCGACGACGACGCGACGGCCGCGAACCGCTAACCGGAACGATTGGGCCGCTTTTGCGTGGGCTGCTGGCGAGGTCTTCCAGAGTATGGACTTTCTCGACCTGGAGATCTATGACCGCGTTGGCGGTGGAGACTCGTTTGCGGCTGGTCTGATCTATGGCCTGATGGCGGAACGTGGGATGCAATGGGCGCTTGATTGCGGTGTTGCGCATGGTGCTTTGGCGATGACAACTCCAGGCGATAGCTCGATGAGTACGCTGGCTGAGGTTGAGCGGGCGATGCAGGGCGGTTCTGCTGGGGTGCAACGATGAAAGGGATCGATCACGATGGATAAGGTTCAGATACTAGAGACGCTGCGCGAGATCGGACTTGTTCCGGTGCTTCGGGCTGAGTCGCACTCGAAGGCGCTTGCGCTGGCGACAGCGATTGCTGCAGGCGGAGTGACGGTGCTCGAGATTACGATGACGATTCCAGGAGCGATGCATGTGATGCGTCGGCTTGCGGAGGAACGTCCAGACATTCTGATCGGCGCTGGAACGGTGCTCGATCCAGAGACTGCGCGGATGTGCATTCTGGAAGGAGCCAAGTTCATCGTCAGTCCGGCGCTGAACGTGAAGACGATCGAGATGTGTCAGCGCTACTCGATTGCTGTTCTTCCTGGAGCGTTGACTCCGACAGAGATCGTCACGGCCTGGGAGGCTGGCGCGGACGTAATCAAGGTGTTTCCGGCGAATGCGATGGGTGGAGCGAAGTATCTCAAGTCGATCAAGGCACCTCTGCCGCAGGTTGAACTGATTCCGACAGGCGGAGTGACGCTTGATACTGCGACCGAGTTTCTGGCTGCTGGTTCGTTTGCGCTTGGTGTTGGAGCAGATCTTGTGGATGCGAAGGCAATGGCTGACGGAAAACCAGAGCTGATAACGGAGACAGCGCGTAAGTATCTGGCGATCGTCAAGGCGTTTCGCGAGAGCCAGAAGGCATAAGGAAGGCCGCAACGACGGGGTCGTTGCGGCCGGAACTTCCTTAGGTCGGTTTAGCGGGTGCTGATTTCGCCGCCTGTTGAAGATGCTTCGGCTTCCTGATTTGGTCCTAGACCGAGCTTGATGATGGCGCGAGAGTCGGGAATGAGCTTTGTCTGCCAACCATTGTCGGCCTGCATCTTCTGCATTGCGGCTTCCGTCTGATTATCCCAATGTCCAGTTGCTTCGCCGCTGAGATATCCGTGCGAGATGAGTGCGGTCTGAATTGCTGTTGCGCGACTGTCGTCGATGGCTCGCTGTGAGTTGGAATGAGCGACCTTCGCCGTGTGCTTGTTGAAGAGCTTTGGCGAAGTTGGGCCACGGCGCGAATGCGTCATCGCGAGAGCGGGAACTGCGGAGGCGACGATCAGGGATGAGGAAAGAAGGATTCGTCCAAACCGCATAGAGTGAAGCACCTCGGAATTCAGTATCAATCAACCAGTGGTCTGACAGCCAACAACGATGTGCTTAGAGTATCGCTTCGGCTACTCGTGCGCAATAGGAAAAGGTTGCCAGATTTTGAATCGATTCCCGGAAAGAACTACTATGCTGGCGAAAGATCTTCGGAATCAAGCCTAAGGCATCGCACCCCCTGCCTCCCCCCGTACCTGAAGTACGAAAGTATTCATTCTATTGAAGTTAGGTCTGCATCAGGGCCCGCGGAATCGGTGACTATTCCGAAGATGTGGGGTCGTGCGAGGCTGATTCTGTCAAGTTTCTACCGTGCAAACCGTGAGGGTGGAGCAATACAAATCCAGTTTTGTTGGCTTGGAAGCGATAAAAGGGGCGCGAACCAGGTTCGCGCCCTTCTGTTCTCACTGCAATCGGGCTATGGGAGGGTTCCGCCGAGGTAGCTGTTGCCGCGGTTCGCCCCGGTCGGGAAGCGAACTACGAAGACCACATCGTCTCCCGTTTTGAGGCCGGTGACGATTGCCTTATAGCTGGCTTCGTCGCTGACCGGCTTCTTGTTGATGGCGACGATGATGAAGCCCTTGCCGAGACTGATCTCGTCGGCGAAGGAGCCGGGGCGGACGCTGGTAACAACAACGCCACCCTTCACCCCAAGCTTGGTAGCCATCGCTGCAGGTACGCCCGTGACGGTGATACCGAGTTTGCCCTGACCTGCGTCGGCCTCCTGTGCCTGGTCACTATCGTCCGCATCACCCTTATCCAGATTGGCGTAGAGTTTGGCGCGGTCGGTGATCGTAACGTTGGCGGTTTGCTGCTTGCCATCGCGGATAAATCCGAGCTTGACGGTGCTATCCACCTTACGAGCGGAGATATCGGCTACGAGGTCGTCCCCATCCTTGATGGAGCGCCCGTCGATCGAGACGATGATGTCGTTCGGTTGAAGACCAGCTTTGGCTGCGCCAGCGTTCGGCGTGACCGTGCTAACCATGACTCCATTCTGGAAGCCGTACATACGCTGTACAGCGGAGGAGATGGACGGCTGGAACTGGATGCCGATTGAGCCGCGGATGACCTTATGTTCGGGTCCGATAAGCATGTTGTAGACGGTGGCAATGATGTTCGACGGCATTGCGAAGCCGACACCCTGAGAGCCCATGGACTGGGTGTAGATGGCGGTATTCATGCCGATGACCTGGCCGGCGAGATCAACAAGCGGGCCACCGGAGTTGCCGGGGTTGATCGCAGCGTCAGTCTGGATGAACTTCTGAAACTGGCTCTGGGCGGTGCCATCGGCGCCGGGCTCATCGATGGAGCGGTTTTTGGCGGAGACGATACCAGCAGTGACAGTCTTCGAGAGGGAGAAGGGGCTGCCGAGGGCAAGGACCCAGTCGCCAACCTGGGCGCCATCGGAGTTGCCGAGCTTGATGGTGGGAAGGGCTTCCTTGGTCTCAATCTTAATGACGGCGATGTCGGTGTCCTTGTCGACGCCGATCACCTTGGCAACGTGACCTTCATCGCCGGGTCCGCCATCGGGGTCAGTAGAGAGCTTGACGAAGATCTTGTCCGCTTTGTCGACTACGTGGTTGTTGGTGATGATGTAGCCGCGGGAGTCGACGATGAAGCCTGAACCGAGGGCGCGGCGTTCGCTGCCAGCGGCTTCGCCATCCTCATCACCCTGCCCGCCCTGACCATTCTGGCCACCGAAGAACTTGTTGAAGAAGTCCTGCATGTCGCCCTGCTGATCGTCACCACCGCCCTGACCGGGGGTGTTGGGGTGGCCCTGCGGAAGTCCGCGACGACGGCCAGGGAGGGTCTTGATGCTGGACTGCTTGGGAAGGGACTCGGTATTGATGTTTACAACCGCCGGGCCGACCTGCTTGACGATCTGCGAGAAGCCGTTCGAGAGGGAAACTGGCGAGGGAACCACGATGGGGCGAGCGTCCGAGGAGTCGATGGCCTGAACTTCTTTGCCGCTGACGTTGCGGGTGAGAACGGAGCCGGCAAGAATGCCGACCGAAAGGGTAGCCAACAGGGCGAAGGTGGAGGTGAGACGGCGGTTGCGGAGATACTCGCGCAATGGCTTCTTTGGGGTGTTCGTTTCCATTATTCGATCAGTCCTCTAGTCGTACACATGACACTGGTGAGTATATAGATGCGAAGTTCGACTGACGCCGCTTGTGGCTCTTGGCACTAAATAATTAGTTAGACGTGCTTCGAATGGAAAAGTGTCAGCTTATCAAAGGATTTCCGGCCGAAATGCACAGGGTTAAGCCGGGATAGGTGTGGGAGCGGAGCGGTTGGGGAGCAATTCGATGATGGCGATGCCGATGAGGATCAGGAGCGCTCCGGTGAGGGCGCGAGGTCCGAGGTGCTCGTGCAGGATGAGGATGGAGGTGAGCCAGGCGAAGACGGGTTCCAGGGTGAGGATGAGGGCGGTGTGGGAAGGAGAGAGGTGCTGCTGGGCGTAGCTCTGGATCGTGAAGGCGGCGGCAGTAGCGAACAGGCTGGTGATGGCAAGCGCAAAGACGAGTCTTCCGGTGAGGTGAAGGACCGGTCGGCCGTCGAAGGGTAGGGTGACGGCCATAAGGAGGGTTGCGGCTCCGATCTGGAGGGTGGCGAGCAGGCCCGCGGAGAGGTGGAGGGAGGCGCGCGCGAGCGCAAGAAGGTGGGCGGCGAAGGCGAGCGCGCAAAGAAGGACGAGGAGGTCGCCGAGGCCGATGGTGGCGAAGATGTGGGCGAGTGCGGTTCCGGCAGGGGTGGTGAGGAGGAGGAGGCCTGAAAAGGCGAACAGGGCTCCGGCGATCGTGGCGAGCCCGGGGGCGTTGGCCCCCTTTGGACGAAGCCGGGGGATGATGGTGAAGAGGGGAACGAAGACGACGATGAGGCCGGTAATGAATGCGGCTTTGGCGGGGGTGGTGCGGGCGAGGCCAGCGGTCTGGAACTGATAGCCCGCTCCGAGGAAGGCTCCAACGAAGAGGCCGGAGAGGATGGACTTGCGGGTGAGGGTGCGCAACTCGCGGCGGTTGATGAGGGCAAGGGCAAGGAATGCCAAGGCCATGCGGAGCAGGTTGAAGAGGAGCGGCGAGATGTCGCGGAATGCGTCTTTAACGAGGACGAACGTGGCTCCCCATACCGCGACCACGGCGATGAGGAGCAGATGGGCGAGGGTGCTGGGCCGCATCTAGTGGGCTGATCCTGATCCTGCAGAGGGTGCGGTGTAGACATTCTCACCATTGACGATGGTTTGGATGACCCTGGTGTAGAGGATCTGGTGCGGGGAGGCGGTGGTGGGGTCATGGTCGAGCACAACGAAGTCGGCAAGATAGCCGGGTTCGAGACGGCCTAGCTGGTGGTCGCGGAACTCTGCATAGGCGGAGGCTTGTGTGTAGGCGTATAGGGCTTCCTGGATGGAGATCTTCTCCTGCGGCTGGAAGGTCTGGGTACCGGCCTCGTTCTGGCGGGTGGTGGCGGCGTAGAGGCCGCGGAAGGGGTTGATGGATTCGACTGGGTAGTCGGTTCCGAAGGCGAGGGTGACGCCGTGATCGAGGAAGGAGTGCCAGGCGTAGGCGGATTTTGCGCGCTCGGGCCCGAGACGGGCGGTGGCCCACGCCATGTCGGTGAGGAGATGGCTGGGCTGCATGGAAGCGATAATGCCCAGGCGAGCGAAGCGGTCGAAGTCTTCGGGGCGGAGGACTTGCGCGTGCTCGATACGGAGGCGGAGGTCGGCGACGGTGTAATCGCGCGAGTCTGCCTGAACGACAGCGGCGTCGGGATGGTTGGGCGGCGTGGGGTGGTTGGCGGGAACGGCGGTCTGCTCGGCGGCGGAAAAGGCGTTGAGGGCGATCTCGTTGGCGCGGTCACCGATGGCGTGGAAGCCGAGTTGAAAGCCTGCGGCGGCACGCTCAGTGGCCATCAGGTTGAGCTTGTCCTCATCGTAGCGCGGGATGCCGGAGTTGCCGGGCTCGTCGGCGTACGGCTCTTCAAGGGCGGCGGTACGGGAGCCGAGTGAGCCGTCCATGAAGGCTTTGAGCATGCCGATGTGGAGGAGGGGATCGTCGGCGGGGTGGCTGGCGCGGCGCTGCTGGAGGACGGGAAGAGGCAGGTTGAAGTCGAGCCACTCGCTGACGCGGAGCTTGAGTTTGCCGGCGTGCTCGAGTTCTTCGAGGACGAGGAAGTCGTCCCACTCGGAGAAGTCCTGTACGGAGGTGACGCCGTGGGCGAGGGCGTCGGCGATGGAGAGTTGGAGTGCGCGTCGGCGTGTGTCGTTATCGAGCGGGGGGATTTTGCGCTCGATGAGGGTGATGGCGGGGATCTCGCGAACGATGCCGGTAGGGGTGCCCTCTCCGTCGCGGTCGATCTTGCCGCCTTCGGGGTCGGGGGTCGAGGGAATGATGCTGGCGGCGGCGAGCGCGGCGGTGTTGGCGATGACGATGTGGCCGTCGACACGGTAGAAGACGGCGGGGTGCCCTGCGGTGACGGCATCGAGATCGGCGCGGGTGGGAAGGGTCTTCGAGGCCCAGAGGGTGTGGTCCCAACCGCCGCCACGGAGCCATGTGCCGGGTTTGGTGGTGGCGGCGTAGGCCTTGATGCGGGCCTGCATGTCGGCTAGCGAGGTGGTGCCGATGAGGTCGGCGGAGAGCTTTTGCTGGCCAGCGTTGGCGATGTGGGTGTGGGCATCGTTGAAGCCGGGCATGGCGAAGGCGTTTTGAAGGTCGATAAGCTTTGTCTGCGGCGTTTTGAGCTTGAGGATCTCGACGTCGGTGCCGGTGGCTATGATCTTTCCGGAGGCGATGGCGAGCGCGGTTACGGTGGGCGGGGTCGCCGATGGATCGTCCTTGTGGAGGTGGGCTCCGGTAAGGATGGTGCCGTGAAAGTAGATGGTGTCTACAGTCTGGGCGGGCAAGGCGGCGGTAGCGAGAGTGGATGCGGCGAGGAGTGTCGTGCGGAAGAGGTTCACGAGGTGGAGTGTACCAAGGGTACGGGCAGAGATGATGTCAGCGGCGGGCGGCGGAGGCGACTTCGGCAGTGTCGAGGAGAGTGAGAAGGATGCGGCGGAGGGCGATCTCGCGGCCGGTGGGGTCATACCACTCCTGCAGGGTGTGGATGCCGCCGCCGATACCGCCCGCGCCGATGGCCACGGCGGGAATGCCAAGGGCGAGGGGCAGGTTGGCGTCGGTTGAGCCAATGCGGGGCTCGGTGCGGAGGGTGAGGTGGCGGTCCACGGCGCGGATGGTCTGGAGGAGCGGGGAGTCGTCGGGGAGCTCCCCGGCGGGGCGGTCGCCGATGGTTTCGAGGGTTACGGGAGTGGCGCTGGCTTCGCGGGTGTCGTCTTTGCGGGGATCGAAGCGGCCACAGATCTGACGTAGCCGGGCTTCTATGGTCTCCAACTGCAAGGGATCGGTCGAGCGGAGATCGAGGAGGGCGCTTGCCGATTCGGGGATCGAGTTGATGGATGTGCCGCCGGAGATCATGCCCGTGTTGAGGGTTGTGCGCGGATTTGCCGGAAGATCGACCTCGCTGAAGGCTTTGAGGACCTCGCCCAAGATGAGGATGGGATTTGGGGTACCGGCGTCTGACCAGGAGTGGCCTCCGGGCCCGACTACGGTGAGGCGAAAGCGGCGGCTGCCAAGGGCTCGGGTGACGACCGCATTCGTGCCGCTGCCCTCGAGGGCAATCGCCGAGACGATTCGTCCCTTGTAGGCCCCGTTTTCGAAGAGGTGCTTCATGCCCCGGAGATCACCTTGACCTTCCTCGCCTACATTTGCGGCGAAGAGGATGGTGAGGGGTGGCGTGATCTTTGCGTAGCGGAGGGATGCGGCGATAGCCAGGAGACCGGTGAGACCAGCGGCGTTGTCGCAGATGCCCGGGGCGAGCAGGCGTCCTTCATGCTCCGTTGGGGTGCATAAGGTGCCGGGGGGGAAGACGGTATCGAGATGAGCGGAGATAAGGATGCAGGGTGAGGACTCGCCTGCGTCAGGCGCGGGGAGCTCTGCGAGGGCGTTGCCGATGCCGTCGGTGTGAATGTGATTGAGGCCAAGGGCGGTGAATCGGTCGAGGAACCAGGCTGCCCGGATGTTTTCTTCGAAGGGGGGTGCAGGGATGGCTGTCATCTCAATCTGCCACTGTTTGAGCTGCGGCTGATGGAGATGCAGCCAGTGGAAGGCGCGATGAACGGGTGTGAGCGCGGCAAGGCGCGCGATGCGGGACTGTGCGGCTGCAGAGCCGAAGGCGATGGGCATTAGTAGTCCACTTTGACGAGGAAGAGGCCTCGTGCAGGTGCGGTTGGCCCGGCGGCAGAGCGGTCCTGAGCTTCGAGGATTGAGGGGATGGTGTCGGCTGCGATGCGGCCACATGCTACGTCCACGAAGGTGCCGACGAGATTGCGGACCATGTGGTGGAGAAAGCCGGAGCCTGTGACGCGGTAGATATAGAGGCTGTCGCTTTGCTGCCAGCAGGAGCAGGAGAGTGTACGGACATTAGTGGCGTGGACAGGAAGCTCGGCTGCAGCGGCATGGCGGGTGGTGCGGTCAGGATCAGCGGCGGCGAAGGAGGTGAAGTCGTGTGTGCCAAGAACGTGGTGTGCGGCCTCTTGAAGGAGCGCGAGGTTGAGGACCAGAGGACAATCCCATACATACGGAGCGAGCATGGGAGAGCAGATTTTCCCGGGCTGTCCTTTTTCGATGCCGCTGGGATAGATGCGGTACTCGTACGATTTACCTATGGCGCTGTGGCGGGCGTGGAAGTCGGAGGCGACGGCTTCGGTGGCGAGGACGCGGATGCTCTGCGGCAGAGCGTGATTGAGGGCGCGGTGTAGATTCTCGGCGGGGATGGCGCAATCGAGCGTAAAGGTGGCGACCTGACCGAGGGCATGCACGCCGGTATCGGTGCGGCCTGAGCCTTGTGGAAGGACACTTTCGCCGGTGATGTGATGAATAGCGCTCGCCAGAGTTCCCTGTACGGTAGTGAGCTCGGGCTGGATCTGCCATCCATGAAAGGGTGTGCCGTCGTAGGTGAGGATCGTTTTCCAGGTCTGCATGATGATTTCAGCGGTGAAGCAGGTTACGGTGGAGGATACATGGAGGATCACGTTGGTATACTGCGCCTACGGGGATCATGCCTTTTTTTGATGCTATATCGGGAACGTAGCTGAGGGTTTGTGCGTATGAGCCTTTCATGATGCCTTTGCGGGTTGCTTTTGATTTTCAGAGTCGTTCCGGGTAACCGGTGCGTCTAGATGGTACTGACATAGCCAGAGATGAGTAGCCCGTGTTGCAGCGGTAGTTGTGCCGGATGAAGAGTACCCGGATGTGCTGGCCTTTTGGTCAGTATCCGGCAACAGACAGCAGGGTTGGAGATCGCATCGTGAGATTACGAGATTTGCAGGCAGTAGCGTGTATCGCGCTGACATTGATGAGCGCCACGCAGCAGGGTCTAGCGCAGCAGACACAGACGAGCCCGACGGCACCGGCGGCTCCGCAGCAGGTTGTGAATGACACAACTGGACAGCCGGGTCTGCCGCAGGCTCCGCAGGCCAAGCTGACTGAGCCACTCTACCTTCGCGACACAGGCAAAGATTACACGCGCGGGCGTGGCAACTTCTTTAAGAACCCCTTACTTCGCTATGCGGCAAATGACTTTATCTTGCCGCGCCTGACGAACACTCCTCGGCTTGATGGACTGCTTCGCGACGGCAAGATCTACCTGAGCTTGTCAGATGCGATCCTGCTTGCGCTTGAGAATAACTTCGATATCGCGATTGCTCGCATCAACCTCGACATTGCGGATACGGATATTCTGCGAACCAAGGCTGGCCAGACATTTCGCGGCGTTTCGACGGGTATTGTTGCGGGTACGCTTGGCGGTTCTACGACCACGATTACGAGTGGTGGTGGTCCGGGCGGCACGTCGAGTGCATCGGGCGGCGCGGGTACCGGTGCTAATGGTCTCGTACTGAGCACGAATGGCGGAGGCCCGGTGCCAGAGGTTCTGGATCCTGTGCTCACGGGTACGGCAAGCTATGAAGCGGCGTCGACCGTGCAAACGACCCCAGTACTAGCTGGTCTTCCTACCGGCCAGGACACACTGAACAACAACACTTCGACCTACGACGTGGCTTACAACCAGGGATTTCTGACTGGCACGCAACTGCAGGTAGGTTTCAACAACACGCGACAGACGACGAACGGCGGCTTTACGAGCTACAGCCCGCTGCTGCAGTCCAACTTTCGAGCTACGGCAACACAGCATCTTCTGCAGGGATTTGGACCGGGTATCAACGGTCGCTTCATCCTGCAGGCAAAGAATAACCGCCGCATCACGGACTCAGCGTTCCGTCAGCAGGTGCTGTATACGATCAACCAGGTTGAGAACATCTATTGGGGCCTGGTGAGTGCGTATGAGGACGAGCAGGCTAAGGAACGCGCGCTTGGGCAGTCCACGCAACTGACGGCGGATAATCGCAAGCAGCTTGAGATTGGCACACTGGCTCCGCTGGACGTGGTGAACTCGGACAGCTCGGTTGCTTCGGACAAGCAGGCGCTGATCGCTTCGAAGACGAACCTTGAGTATCAGCAGCTGATCATGAAGCAGGCGATTGCGCGCAATCTGAACGATCCTCAGCTGGCGAGTGCTCCGGTTGTTCCGACGGATCGTGTTGGATTGGACCGTCTGCCCGAAGAAGATATGCCGGTCGATGATCTCGTTCGCGTGGCTTACACGAACAATCCGCAGATCGAGCAGGCTGTTCTCAACATGAAGAACAACGAAATCACCATCAAAGCTGAGAAGAATGGCTTGCTGCCGATCGTTGACGCGTACGCCTTCTACGGTGCGAGTGCGGTTGGTGGATCGCCGAACCCGAATCTGAGCACCGGTATCTTTGGCGGCTCGAGCACGCCGGTTCCGTCAATCAACTACGGCAATGTGTTTCAGAATCTCTTCAACAGCACTTCGCCAGACAAGGGCTTTGGTGTCAATGTGACGATTCCGATTCGCAACCGGGCGGCTCAGGCGGACCAGGCTCGATCGCAGATGGAGTACCGTCAGTCGCAGATGCGTCTGCAGCAGCTTTACACGCAGATTCGTATCCAGGTGATCAATGGGCAGTATGCGTTGACGAACGACCGTGCACAGGTGATGGCGGCTCAGGCTGGTCAGACATTTGCAAATCAGAGCCTCGATGCCGAACAGAAGAAGTACCGGCTTGGTGCTTCGACGACGGCGAATGTGCTGCAGCAGGGACGTAACCTTGCGATTGCGGAGAACACGTTGATCTCTGCGACTGCGGCGTATGCGAAGGATCGTGCGGCGCTGCTACAGCTTCTTTCAAATACGTTGGAGAAGTACAGCATCAGCCTGCAGGGAGCAGCGACCGGCGTTGTGGATAACGCCCCGATTGTTCCTGGCCTGACGGCACCGAAGGGGCCTGAGGCTCCGAAGCCGATCTCGGGGACGCCGGCACCTGTACAGCCGTAGTTCAACGTAATCACGATAAGGCCCGGGCTTCGGTCCGGGCCTTACTTTTTGTAGACCAGACTGGACTAGACTTTAAGCCTATGAGTAATTCGCATGACACGACGAATCTGAACGCCCTTTCGACTGCAGCTTCCGCCTATCTGCGGTCTGCGATGCATCAGCCGGTTCGATGGCAGGAATGGGGCGATGCGGCCTTCGAGCAGGCGATTCGCGAAGATAAACCGATCCTGTTGGATATCGGTGCAGTGTGGTGTCACTGGTGCCATGTGATGGATCGCGAGTCGTACGAGAACGCCGACATTGCTGAGGTGATTAATAAGTTCTTTGTTGCGGTGAAGGTGGACCGTGATGAGCGGCCTGACGTAGATACGCGTTACCAGGCGGCGGTGTCGTCAATCAGTGGGCAGGGCGGATGGCCGCTTACCGCGTTTCTTACACCTGATGGCTTGCCCTTCTTTGGTGGAACTTATTTTCCGCCGGATGATCGGCACGGGCGGCCGGGGTTTCGGCGAGTGCTGTTCACGATGGCTGAGGCGTTCGAGAAGAAGCGGGATGAGGTGAACGAGTCAGCGGGCAGTGTGATGAGTGCGATCGAGCAGAATGAATCGTTCTCGGGGCGAGCGGAGAATCCTGGACCGGAGCTGGTGGCGAAGCTGGTCGCGTCGGCGTTGCAACAGTTTGATCCGCGGAACGGCGGGTTTGGATCGCAGCCGAAGTTTCCTCACTCGGGCGCGGTGGACCTGCTGCTGGATGTGGCGTCGAGGCCGGGAGAGATTGCTGAGACGGCTCAGCGGGCGGCTTTGGTGACGCTCGAGAAGATGTCGCGTGGCGGCATCTATGACCAGTTGGCGGGTGGCTTCCATCGCTACTCGGTCGATGAGCATTGGGTCGTGCCGCACTTCGAGAAGATGGCCTACGACAACAGCGAGTTGTTGAAGAATTACGTCCATGCGTACCAGACCTTTGTGGAGCCGGAGAGCGCGCGTGTGGCGAGGGAGATCGTCCGGTGGGTCGATGAATTGCTGTCGGACCGGGAGCGAGGCGGGTTCTATGCGTCGCAGGATGCGGACCTTTCTCTTGACGATGATGGCGACTACTTTACCTGGACCCTGGATGAGGCGGCAGCGGTGCTGACTGCGGATGAGCTGGCCATTGCTGGGCCGTTTTACAACATCCGCGAGGTCGGGGATATGCACCACAATCCGGCGAAGAACGTGCTGCATATTACGCAGTCGCTCAGCGCCATCCCGGAGGCCAAGAATAGGCCCGCCTCGTATGAGTTGGAGACGGCGAAGGATCTGCTGATCTCTGCGCGTAAGAAGCTCTACGCGGCGCGGCTGGAGCGAAAAACGCCTTACATCGACAAGACCGTCTATACGGGATGGAATGCGATGCTAATCTCGGCGTACCTGGCTGCGGGACGTGTGTTCGAGTTGCGTGGTGCAACAGAGTTTGCATTGAAGTCGCTGGACCGGGTGCTGCGCGAGGCCTGGAGCGCGCAAGGTGAGCTGGCGCACGTGGTCGCGTATGGTGAGGGTACGGAGCCGGGGACGCGGGTTGCGGGTGTGCTCGAGGACTATGTGTTTCTCGGCAACGCAGCGCTTGACGCTTGGGAAGCTACGGGCGAGATCCGCTACTACGATGCCTCGGCGGCGATTGCGGAGAGCGCAGTTTCACGCTTCTACGATCCAGTGGGCGGAGCATTTTTTGATACGGAAGCCATAGCCGACGGAGAGCTTCGGCGGGGTGCGCTTGCGACCCGGCGGAAGCCGCTGCAGGATTCGCCGACCCCCGCAGGGAACTCGATTGGCGCAACGTTGCTTTTGCGGCTCTATGCGCTAAACGGTAAGGCTACGTATGCGGATATGGCGACGAACACGCTTGAGTCGTTCGCGGGCGTAGTGGAGCACTTTGGACTCTATGCGGCTAGCTACGGGTTAGCGTTGCAGCGGATGGTTACTCCCCCAGTGCAGGTCTGCATTATCGGTGAGGATCATCATGCGCGCCTGCTTGAGGCTGTTGCGCTGGCTCGCTTCGCGGTGAATAAGAGTGTGATCCGATTCAGCCGAGAGCAGCTGGCGGCGCTGCCTCCTGCTCTGGCGGAGACCCTGCCGTTCCTACCGGAGCAGGAGCGTAGCTTCGCCGTGGTTTGCAGCGGAAATACGTGCCAGCCGCCGGTGACGGATGTGGATGCCTTGGTGGCGATTCTGAGTCGAGCCGTCTAAGGCGATCGGCTTATCATTGGCGAAATTGGTGTGTAGGCGCAGGGATAAGAGACTATCTCGTTTAGAATGCTATGTTTGCGTGTAACCCTTTTAGAATGTTATATTTACACGCATCAAAATTGCCTAAGCGTGACATTCTAAAAGGGTTATGGCCAGCATCTCAATCTGTTTTTTTGCTGGAATCACACTTAAATTCTGAAGCGGGCGCTTACTAGGCGCCGATAGTTGGTGGCTTAGGTGGGGCAGTGGGGTCGGCGGCCTTGGCTACGAAGAGGTTTGCCGGATCGATGCCGAGCGGAATGCTTTCCTGCTCAAACGCCTGGATAACCCGTCGCCGCAGCTCTCGCAGGACGCCGTCTTTCTGGTTGACGCGCACGCGGATGTTGACAGGGTAAGTGACCTCGCGGCCGGTGATCTTGTCGATGCCGGGAATGTCGGGGCCACTGATAATGACGGCTTTGAAGGTCGGTTCGCCGCACAGGCCAGTGGCGACACTTCGAAGGACGCGGAGGACCTTGTCGGGATCGGCGCTCGCATCCACGCTGATGTTGAGGGTGCCGACGGAGAAGTCTCGCGAGAGATTCGCCACGGTGGCAACCTGGCTGTTTGGAATGATGTAGAGGGTGCCGTCGCCGTCGCGCAGGGTGGTGCAGCGGAGGGTGAGGTCTTCTACTGTCCCGGAGAGGGAGGCTATCTTTACGTTCTCGCCGACGTTGTACTGATTTTCGACCAGGATGAAGATGCCGTTGAGAACGTCCTTGAAGAGGCTCTGCGCACCGAGACCGATGCCGACGCCGACGACGCCTGCTGACGCGAGAAGAGGTGTCAGGTTGATGTTGAAGACGGAGAGAATGTGCAGCAGGACGATGAAGCCAATGACCGCGAAGGAGGTTGCGCGGATGATCGAGGCAACGGTGCGAAGTTGCGACGCTCGCGAAGCGTTGTTTAAAGCGTGACGGTCGGCAAGACGACGGAGACGATGGACGAAGAAGTCCACCACGCGGAGGAGGATAAATGCGCCGATCAGGATGAAGAGCAGCGTCGGCAGTTCATGCTGGGCGAAGTCGATGAGTTCGTTATGCCAGCCGCGCTCCAGTGTCTTCAGGCTTTTCTCGTCGGGTACAGCTGGATTCAAAAGCAATGTGGTGAGGGGATGGATGATGTTCACTCTCTTTCTGGAAGTTGTCGAACGATGCGTCTCTTCAATATGACGCACAACCAAGCTTAAATGTGATGTTGTAGAGGATCGCTGAAATTGCTCGTTGCCGATGCTGAATTGCTTCGATAAAATCGCCGCACAACGAGAGCTATGGTTTGCAGAGAGACGAGCCGGACTCCGGCCGATTCGGTGCTTAGAATATGGCCGAGATCTCCTATCAACTCTTACCCTGGAGGAGCCATGAAGAAGCTTGCGACAGTGATGTTGGGAATGGTTTTGTGTGGAGTGGCTGATGCGGCGCTGGCACAGCTTAGTACGCCGACTGGAATTCCCCCGCAGTCAGCGCGTACTCCTTATGGGGCCAAGAGCCGTGAGGACGAGAATCCGATGGCCCCCAATGCGATGGAGCAGATAGAGAAGGGCAGGCAGACTGAACGACAGAAAAAGCTGATTGCCGATACGGATCGGCTGCTGGCGCTTGCGAACGAACTCAAGATGGATATGGATAAGACGACGAAGGACGCCATGTCGATCCAGGTGATCAAGAAGGCCGAAGAGATTGAGAAGTTAGCCCGCAACGTGAAGGAACGGATGAAGGGTTAGCGTGTCAGTTTCGAAGGCTAAGTGCGTTGACCTGTCCGTAGGGCAGGGAGGCGGTTGCTGTTGCTGTAGTGCGCATGGCGGCGATGATGGTTGCGGCGTCCCAGGCTGGGTGTGCGGCGCGGAGCAGGGCAGCGACACCTGCGGCGAGTGGCGCGGCGGCACTCGTTCCCATTGCTTGCACGTAGTCAGCATGACCAAGATTGAAGCAACCGTAGCTGTGTGCGGCGTCTACAGGTAGTCCGTCCGTTGTGGATGGCTTGCCGGAGCTGCAGGCTCCACGGACCCAGCCGCTTATGGCGTTGTCTCCACCGGCTGGAATACTGCCGCCGGGTGCGGCGAGGGCATCGAGTGGTGCGCCGAAGTTGCTGTAGTAGGGAAGCGTGACGGCTCCGGCGGTGCACACGGCTGCGGCGCTTACGTTCTCGGCGCATGCCGGGTTAGTTGAGGCCACGATGGCGAGGACGCTCCGGGCCTGGGCCGGGAGTTCGATGTAGCGTGGATTGGTGAAATTGAAGCCGTCATTTCCTGCTGCGGCAACGATGACGGCTCCTGCTTGTGCAGCGGCGTAAGTGGCGCGGTCGAAGAGAGCTTTGAGGCCTGCGCCGTCGCCGGTGGTGATGTCGACCATGGAACCGAGTGAGAGGCTGATGACGTCGGCGTGCTGGGCGACGGCATCTGCGATGCCTTGAAGGACCCAGCTGAGAAGGCCGCTTGCCTGACCGGAGGTGCACTGCTGGGCTGCTCCGGCAACGCTGATGTCGGGCATCCGCTCCAGAACCTTGATGTTGAGGATGCTGGCTGCAGGGGCTACGCCGACGACGAGGCCGGTTCCGGCACCGGCGGCGCCGGCGGCGAGTGAGGCGGTCCAGGTTCCGTGGCCCTGCTGATCTTGCGGTGTGCCGTCGTCGCAGGGGCTGGGAAGGCCGCTCAACGGCGTCTGATTCACCTCGGACAGGTTGAAGACGAGATTAGGCGCGATATCGGGATGTGCAGAGTCAACGCCGCTATCGAGGATGGCGATGCGCACGCCTTTCCCCATTGTGGTGTTCCACGGACCATTCGCAGGACCACCGGCGATGTTGTTGCCGTACCCACCGACCTGGCGAACGGCCCAGCCTTGCGGAGAGTTGTAGAAGGTGTCGACCTGCGGTGTGGAGGGTGGAGCGATGATGGTCGGCGACAAGGGCCGTGCGAGCGGATTGTGATATCCACCAGATGGGCCGGTGACGACCTGATGCGCGTAAACCATGCGGTCGTGGACGACGAAGTCTACGTTTGGCTGGGCGGCGAGACGAGTGAGATTGGTGGCGTCATCAGCGGTTCCGTTCGCCTGGACGACGGCGATACCAAGAGACTCGTGGCGCTGAAGCATGTGGGCTCCGGCGAGGCTGATACGGGCCTCGGCGTCCTGCGGGATCGAGGCGCTTCGATACGAGACGAGATAGTGGTTTGCGACGATGGGGCTGAGCGGTGTGAGGCGGGAGTTGTCTTGCGCGAAGAGGTGCTGCGCAGCCGTTGTCTGAAGTGCCGCCGTGACCATAAATAGGAGGATGACGAAGGGCGGCGGCGAGAAACGGCGTTGGGCAAACATTGTGACGACTCCTTGAGACGATGCGGATTCAGCGGGAAGTCACCGGTGTGACTGTTACTGTTTCCTGCATCGGCGTAGGGAGGGAGCTCTGAAGGGTGCAGATCAGTACCGTGACGGTACATTGGTGACTTCTAATAAACTGCTGGACGATCTGACGGAGGGTTTTCCGAGGTCGAGCGGCGGATGTGAGCCACGCATTACAATCGAACCCGTAAGGGTACGGAAGCCGGGAAGATCTCCGGTGCCGAACCCCTGCCGTGGAGGGTACGTGGCGCGGAATGGTGCAGTAGTACATCGGGAGACGGCAGACCTCGTTCAGGCGGGCGCGCTGACGCCGGAGCAACTGGTGGAGTTCTACCGGCTGATGTATCTTTCGCGTCGGACCGATGATCGCGAGATCGTACTGAAGAGGCAGCAGAAGATCTTCTTCCAGATCTCGTGCGCTGGGCATGAGGCGCTGCTGGTCGCTGCCGGGATGGCGCTGCGACCGGGCTACGACTGGTTCTTTCCGTACTATCGCGACCGGGCGATCTGCCTTGCGCTTGGGAATACGGTCGAGGAGCAGTTGCTACAGGCAGTCGGCGCGGCGGATGACACTGCGAGCGGTGGTCGACAGATGCCTTCGCACTGGTCGAGTTCCAGGCTGAACATCGTTACACCTTCTTCGTCTACGGCGACACAGTGCCTTCATGCGATTGGCTGCGCGGAGGCTGGGCGGTATTTCTCGCGTCATCCTGAGGCGGCTGCGAAGCATACGGGTGATTACCGCGAGTTCAAGGATGTGACGTTCCATGGCGACGAGGTGGTTTATGTCTCGATCGGCGAGGGTTCGACGAGCCAGGGTGAGTTCTGGGAGTCGCTGAACACAGCGTCGAACGGCAAGCTGCCCGTGCTTTATGTTGTGGAAGATAACGGCTACGCGATCTCGACGCCGGTTGAGGCGAATACGCCGGGCGGGAATATCTCGCGGCTGATCGCCAACTTCCCCAACTTCCACTTCGCTGAGATCGATGGCACTGATCCGATCGCTTGCTATGCGGCGATGGTCGAGGCGGCTGATTATTGCCGGTCGGGCAAAGGGCCTGCGCTGGTTCACGGGCATGTGATTCGGCCTTACTCGCACTCGATGAGCGAGGACGAGCGGGACTATCGCGCACCGGGCGAGATCGAGGCTGATGCTTTGCGCGATCCGATCTCGAAGATGCAGATGTGGTTATTGCGCGAGGGGATACTCGATGCGGCGGGTATCAATGCGCTCGAGCGCCAGGTCGATGAAGAGGTCAATCGTGCGTCGGATCGTGCGATTGCGGCTAAGTTCCCGGAGGTGAGTTCGATCCTGCGGCATCAGTACTCGGAGGATCTGCGCTGCACGGATGAACGATTCGACACGCAGCCGGTTCCGAGTGCAGATACCAATGAGCGCACGATGGCGGACCTGATCAATACGTGTCTGAAGGACGAGATGCGTCGCGATGACCGGATTGTGGTGTTCGGTGAAGATGTGGCCGATGCTACGCGGAGCGACGCGCTGAAGGATGAGAAGCTGAAGGGCAAAGGCGGCGTCTTCAAGCTGACGTCGGGGCTGCAGCGCGAGTTCGGCAGTGAGCGGTGCTGGAACTCGCCGTTGGCTGAGGCGAACATTGTTGGTCGCGCGATCGGCATGGCGGTTCGCGGTCTGAAGCCGGTGGTTGAGATTCAGTTCTTCGATTACATCTGGCCAGCTATGCACCAGATGCGGAATGAGTTAGCTCTGATTAGATGGCGTTCGAATGGCGATTTCAGTTGCCCGATCGTGATGCGGGTTCCGATTGGCGGCTATCTGACGGGCGGTTCGATCTATCATTCGCAGTCGGGCGAGAGCATCTTCACGCACACGCCGGGCGTCCGCGTGGTGATGCCTTCGAATGCGCTGGATGCGATGGGGCTGCTGCGGACGGCGATTCGGTGCGACGATCCGGTGCTGTTTCTGGAGCACAAGCGGCTCTATCGCGAGACGTTTGGGCGAGCGGCTTACCCGGGTTCGGAGTACATGGTTCCGTTTGGCAAGGCGAAGATCGTGCGGCCGGGCAAGGACCTGACGGTGATTACGTATGGAGCGGTCGTGCCGCGCGCGTTGCAGGCGGCGCAAAAGATCCATCGCGACAAAGGGATTGATGTGGAGCTGATCGATCTGCGATCGCTGAGCCCTTATGACTGGGAGGCGATTGCTACCTCGGTGCGGAAGACGAGTCGCGTGATTATTGCCCACGAAGATATGTTGAGCTGGGGCTACGGAGCGGAGATTGCGGCGCGGATCGGGGATGAGCTGTTCCACGATCTTGATGCGCCGGTGCGCCGAGTCGCGGCGATGGATTCGTTTGTGGCCTATCAGCCGTTGCTGGAGGACGCTATTCTGCCGCAGCCTGAGGATTTGTATCGGGCGATTGCTGAGCTGGCGGCTTTCTAAGTCGCGAATTTTGACTTCCGACACTTATGTTCGCAGAGGTCAAGTAGGCTAAGCGACTTATTATGAGCAACTTGTGGCTTTATGTCGGCGTAAAGTATTCATTCTGCTGGGCTTAGGTCCAAAAGTATTCATCCGAAGTGGGTTAGCTATGCATTCCGAGGAGCGAAAACAATCCGCGCGCGGGTTTACGATCTGAACGAATTGCAGTTAGAAAAGACCGTGGCACGTACGCTCAAAACATCAGGCGTAGAGGCGAGCTAGGCTTTGGGTGGGGCAGCTTGGGCTGTTCTAGCGGCTAATGCCAGCCCTTGGCTTCAGGATTACGAAGCCTAGGGCTGCTCCTATGAGTGCGCCTTCGACATAAGTTATGTTTGGGCTGCCTTTGAAGAGGAAGGCGGAGATGATGATCGACGCGGCAAAGACCAAGGCCCAGTAGATGCGAGGTGAGGCGGCGATGCCGAAAAGGTTCATGCAGCAGCGTAGCAGCTAAGTCAAGGATCCGCCGACAACAGTTGTGCCGTGTGGGTGGAGTTCGAGTCCGGCCGGGTGCTTCTCGCTTACTTCCTGATCCTCTGACTTATGTTTACTCAAGCAGGTGAACTCACCCGCCACTTTTCTTTCTTTACTTCAGGTGCGTCTTTATTCGGGATTTTGGCATTTTGAGGTGCTTGGAGGCTTGACAGGATTTTGAGCTTTGGCCACCTTCGCAACTGGTGAGGGAGATATGGGTCTACCTGTGAGTGGGTCTCGCGTGCTGAGTTCTTGCTCACCCTTCGCGGTAGGGCTGCGAAGGATGGGGCACCCGGCGGTCTGTGTCGGGCGTAGCAGATCCCTCCGCTTCGCTGCGGGATGACAGACAAAAGACGAACGCCGCACTTGAGGTGACTTATGACGATTGGATTTGGGATGTTGCGGGATGTGACTGCTGGGGCTTTGTGTCTGGTGCTGGTGGGACAGCCGTTGATGGCTGCGGGCGCTCCCGCGGGTGGGGGAAAGAACGCGGAGGATGCGCGGGTGCTCCATGCGCTGAACCGTTTCACGTTTGGGCCGCGGCCTGGAGATGTGACTGCGGTTGAGAAGATGGGGTTGAAGCGGTGGTTCGATCAACAGCTTGACCCGCAAAGTATCGATGACTCTGCGCTTGAGGCGCGGCTGGCTAATTTTCCGGCGATGAAGCTTTCGCAGGAGGCGTTGATGCAGCGGTTTCCTTCGCCGCAGGTGTTGCGGATGATGGAGCGACAGGATCGTCCGCTGCCGAACGATCCGACGGAGCGGGTGATCTATGCGGACCAGATGGCGTTTTACAAGATGAAGCAGGAGCAGAAGGCTGCTAAGGGGGCTGCGGCTGCCGATCCGGCGATGAAGCCGGATGCCGCTGGAACAATGAAGGCTGGTATGGGGACTATGGATGTCGCTGCCGCTGCTCCTGAGGAGGCAGTGGAACCGCCGATGGCTGGGTTGGCGGTGCATGAAGAGGAGCTCTACGCCGGGCTGGACGCGATGCGGGTAATCAATCTGCCGGCTGATCAGCGGATGCAGCGAATCCTGGCGATGTCGCCAAAGGAGTTGATTGCGTTTCGGCAGAGCCTGAGCAAGCGAGAACTCGCAGAGGCGGTGCAGGGGTTGAGTCCGGAGCAGAAGGAGATCCTGGCGGCGCTGCCGGGTTCTGGGCGGATGGTGACGGGGGAGTTGCTGCAGTCGCGGGTGCTGCGAGATGTCTATAGCGATCGCCAGCTTGAGGCGGTGATGACGGACTTCTGGCTGAACCACTTCAATATTTATGCAAGAAAGAACCAGAATGAGCCGTTTCTGCTGCCATCGTTTGAGCGGGATGTGATTCGACCAAACGCGCTGGGACACTTTGAGGACCTGCTGGTGGCTACGGCGGAGAGTCCGGCGATGCAGATGTATCTGGACAACTGGCAGAGTATAGGGCCAGGGTCGCAGGCGGCACAGAATGGTGCGCGGCGGAAGGCGAACAATCCCAACTTCAAGGCAAAGGCCAGTGGGTTGAACGAGAACTATGCGCGGGAGTTGATGGAGCTGCACACGCTGGGGGTCGGCGGCGGGTATACGCAGGCGGATGTGACACAGGTGGCAAAGGTATTCACAGGCTGGACGATCGAGCGGCCGTACCAGGGAGCGGCGTTTCAGTTTGAGCCGAGGCGGCACGAGCCGGGGTCGAAGGTGGTGCTGGGACAGACGATTCGTGACGGCGGGATGGATGAGGGGCTGGCCGTGTTGCATGCGCTGGCTACGAGTCCGGCGACGGCACGGTTTATTTCGACGAAGCTGGCGGTGCGGTTTGTGGCGGATGAGCCGCCACCCGCGCTGGTGGACCGGATGACGGCTGCGTTCCTGAAGAGCAAGGGCGATATGAAGGTGGTGCTACGGACAATGTTCGACGCGCCGGAGTTCTGGTCGCCCAAGGTGTATCGGGCGAAGGTGAAGACGCCGCTGGAGTTTGTGGTGTCAGCTGCTCGGGCAAGTGATGCGGAGATCGGTAATGCGCAGCCTTTGGTGCAGGCGCTGAATACGCTGGGGATGCCGCTGTATGGGATGCAGACGCCGAACGGTTATAGCTGGATGTCGGAGCCGTGGGTGAGCACGGGCGCACTGGTGAGCCGGATGAACTTTGCGCTGGTGTTGGCGGGGGACCGAATGCCGGGGGTGCGGATTGGGCTGGGGTCTCTGTTGGGTGAAGGTGGGGTGCAGACGGTTTCGCTTTCCTCCGATACAGCTACTAGGGAGAAGGAGCGACGACTAGAGCTTTTTCTGGTCGGGGAGCCGGTGAGTGAGCGGACGCGGTCGGCGGTGCTGCGGCAGTCGGAGGACGGGAGTGCGCAGGAGCAGGCGGTGAAGGAGTTCTCCGGGGCGCTAGGAGATGGACCGGCTGGAGGGCGGATGGACCGGCAGGCGGGTATCATGGCTGGATTGTTGCTGGGATCGCCAGAGTTTCAGCGGCGGTAGTGCTGAACGATAGACGTAGGTTCCCTTCTGGAATGACACAAAGAAGGCAAGAGCCAATGGTGGGAGAATTTTACATTCCCACCTCCCAGGATCGGGATAGGGGGCACCCGGAAGTGTTGCCGAGACAGGGAACGAGCTAATTCACAACATAGTGGTTGATTTGGCGTTAGTAGTATCAGGGATTACGAACGGGAGACGATTATGGCGAATTGGAAGAGCTTTACGGATCAGAGCGACTGGGGATGCGATATGCAGGGGCGCGATCTGGCGCGGCGGGCCGTCTCCCGGCGTGGATTTATGCGGAATGGTGCGCTGGCGCTGATCGGGACCTCGGTGATTCCGAGTTTCCTGGTGCGGAGCGTGATGGCTGAAGTGACGACGGCAGCGGCTAATAAGAAGAAGCTGGTCGTGATCTTCCAGCGGGGTGCGGCGGATGGGTTGAACGTCGTCGTGCCGTACCAGGAGAAGAACTACTACGCGATGCGGCCTTCGATCGCGATTCAGAAGAACCAGGTGCTGGATTTAGATGGGTTCTTCGGGCTGCATCCTTCGCTGGCTTCATTCAAGCCCTTGTATGACCAGGGGCACCTGGCGATCGTTCATGCGGTGGGGTCGACCGATACGACGCGGTCGCACTTCGATGCCCAGGACTACATGGAGTCGGGTACACCGGGCGTGAAGGTGACGCAGGACGGCTGGCTGAATCGTGCTCTGCAGAACGGGCCGGTTGAGGGGAAGGCTAGTGCGTTTCGGGCGGTGGCGCTTGGGTCGCAGGTGCCGCGGACGTTGCAGGGCAAGCTTCCGGCGATCGCGGTGAGTAACCTCGCAGACTTTTCGGTAGGTGGGAAGGGGCCACAGACCTCGCCGATCTCGAATGCGTTTCAGGCGATGTATGACGAGAGCTCGGACTCTATGCTGCATGGGACGGGGCAGGAGACCTTTGAGGCGGTGCGGATGCTGAAGGCGGCCGATCCGGCACACTATCAACCGGCGGCGGGTGTGGACTATCCGAAGAGCCCGTTTGGGAACAACCTGAAGCAGATTGCGCAGTTGATGAAGGCGGATCTCGGGGTGGAGGCGGCGTTCTCGGATATTGGCGGCTGGGACACGCACCAGAATCAAGGGGCGGCAAATGGGCAGTTGGCGAATCGGCTAAAGGAGTTTTCGGATTCGATTGCGGCGTTCTGGAAGGATATGGGGCCGGAGGCGGAAAACCTGACGCTGGTGACGATGTCGGAGTTTGGCCGGACGGCTCGGCAGAACGGGACGGGCGGAACGGACCATGGCCATGCAAACGTGATGTTTGTGCTGGGTGGCGGGGTTCGGGGCGGCAAGGTCTATGGGAAGTGGCCGGGGCTGGCGAACGAGCAACTGAATGAAGGGCGCGACCTGACGGTGACTACAGATTTCCGGAATGTCCTAGGTGAGGCGGCGTATAAGACTCTCGGAGCGAGGAATATGGACGCAGTATTTCCGGGAGCGCAGGTGCGACCGGCGCAATTTCTTAACTTTGTGTAGCGTTTTAAATCCAAAACGGGACTTATGGCGTTCAGGATTTGAACTACGAAACTATTTCTGTGTATGTGTGCAAAATTGCTCTTGTATGTGACGAGTCTGCCGATACACTCAGAACGATCACTGAACGATTGTCCCATTTTCGAAAAATACAGTATTCAGTAAAAAAATATTAGAAACGGGCACAACTATTCCAGTTGGTTCGCGTCTGACTGAATGTACCAAGTAAACGCCAGGCTTGCTCTTCCTTCGGTTCTGGCTTCCCCTATCCGCAAAACCCTCCCCCTCCAAATACGTAAGGCCCCCACAGTATCGGGGGCCTTCACTCCTTAACGCGAGAGTCTCTTAGATGAGACCCATGCGGCGATCTAAGGCCAGGCGGCCTGGTCCGGCGAGGAGCAGCATGGTTGCAATGGCGAGCAGGGCGATCGAGTAGGCGGAGCCACTGTAGCCGTGGTGGCGATTAACCATGACGATGGCTGTGAGCATATTGCCGGCGACGAGGAACGAGAAAAAGCGGACGAAGAGGCCGATGAGGAGGCAGAGGCCGCCGACCACTTCTGTGAAGGCTGAGATGTAGCCGAGCCAGTAAGGGAGGCCGAGACTGGCGATGTAGTGGCAGTAGTGGTCGAGCGCGGCCAAGGTGTTGTGGCCGTGGAGAATGTTGGGGGAGTAGACCTTCTCCCAGCCACTGGCGAGCATGGCTACGCCGAGAACGAGGCGCAGAAGAACTACGCCCCAGGGTTGCAAGCTGTTGAGCCATCTGGTCATGAGGGTAGTTCCTTTACTTTGGTGGGGACTGAAGTTGCTGAACGGCGGCGGTGGCGTACTGGTCCAGAAATCGAGCCAGGTACCTGGTGAGCGTAGGCGCGTAGTCGGGGGTACCAGGCTTCGGCATCTCGAAGATGGTGATCCTGGGATCTGCGGCCGACTTGAAGGCGCTATCATCCTTTTCCGGTTGAATGAGGAGTTTCGGGGTCTTCAGGGTACCGAGGGGTTCGGTCAAGGGGAAGCGGTCGTGAATGAGTGCGTTGACCGGCAGGAATTTAGTTCGCGGGTCGTGGAGGATGATTTGGAGGGGATCGGGGTCGGGGGTGTCGAGGATGACGGCGGGGATCGCGGTTTGAGAAGCGGCAAGGTGAGCGGCAAGGCTTGCGGCTACACCTGTGCCGTACGGGATGATTTGGCCGCCAGGAACCGCGCGTGAGGTCATGAGGTAGTGGAGGGCGGTGTCGGCATCCTGGGTCATGCGGGCCTGATTGGGATGAACAGCGGCGCTCAGGCCGTAGCCGCGATAGTCGATGGCAAAGATATTGATGCCGAGATTGTGGAGGACGGTGAGGGTGGGCAGGGTGTCGATGAGGGAGCCATTGCCGGGCGGCAGGAAGAGGATGGTCAGGCTGGCGTAGTGCGCATCCTTGGCAGCGGGAATGGACCAGCCGGTTAGTTGCGGGGTGCCGCTTTCATCCGTGCCGAAGTGGATGAGTTCGATGGGTGTTCCGGCGATGGCTGCGGGAACGGTCGAGGTCTGCTTCGGGTGGAGGATGAGTTGCCACTGGCCTTGATAGAGAAGGAGGCAGAGGCTGCCGTACCCGCAGACGAGCGCGGCGATGATGACGAGGGCTACTGCTTTGAGGAGCCATATGGGGTCGACGACCTCGGGTGCGCCTGCGGGTGGTCTTGGCGGGTGGGAGCGATACTGCGGGGGCTGCTTGCCGGGATTTTGTTTTTTCGGGGTAGGTTTCTGCGGGGCCATCTTCAAGAACTTTAGCACTCGCGATGGGCGGAGACGACCGGGCGTGGTGCGCCATCTAAAGTAGAGACTGGAGAATTGACCGTGGCACAGTGGGTAAAGATTTGCAGTGTGGGTGAGGCTCCGAAGCCGAACCAAGTGGTTGAGGCTGAGGTGGATGGGATCGGCGTTTGCCTGGCAAACATCAACGGGGAGCTTTCGGCGATGGATAACTGGTGTCCCCATCGGCGCGGACCTTTAGGGCAGGGATGGATCGAGGGCGAGGCGGTGATCTGCCCATGGCACTCGTGGGCGTTCAACACCAAGACGGGCAAAGCCGACTATCCCGAGCATGAGAAGGTGGACGTTTTCCCGTTACGAGTTGAGGGTGAAGACGTGCTGATCGATGTTGCGTGAGTTCCGAGATGAACCTTTGTCGGTTCGTTTGAGCCATGAGGAAAACTTTTTGTTGCGCTACTGGTTAACCATAATAAGCTGCATCTAACTGGCTACCCGTATTCGATCCGGGTAGCCGGAACGAGGAGTTTTCATGAAGATTCGTAATGTAATGCTCGCTGTTATTGCCTTTGTCGTTCTCGCCGGATCCGTTATCCCCGCGAATGCGATGGCACGCCATCACCGTCATCATCACTATCGTCATCACCGCTAAACCGCGGTGTGATGTTGGTGGGAAATTCACAAGACCCGGCCTTGGTGCCGGGTCTTTTCATGTCTGCTGGGGCCTTCCTGACCGGTGAAGACTGATAGAATCGATTGAATCCACTCCAGATTCGCAGGAGAGGCAATGCTGGCAATGCTGGCGCTCGAAGACGGGCGCATCTTTCGCGGTACAAGTTATGGCGCTCAAGCGGAATGCTCGGGCGAGGTGGTCTTCAATACATCGCTGACCGGCTACCAGGAGATCTTTACAGATCCTTCCTATGCGGGGCAGATTGTTGTCCTCACCAATCCACATATTGGAAACTACGGAACGACTCCGCATGATGCCGAGGCGGCGCGGCCTTATATCGAAGGGCTGGTGACGCGCGAGTTTTCACCGATGAGCTCGAATTGGCGCTCGACGCAGGTTGCGGATGAGTACCTTGAGCGTTATGGCGTTCCGGTGATCTCAGAGATCGATACGCGTGCCGTGGTGCGGCACCTGCGGGCGCATGGTGTGATGCGCGGCGTGATCGCGTCCGGGGAGAATCTGGATGAGGCGGCGCTGGTTGCGAAGGCCAAGGCTGTTCGCAACATGACGGGCACCGATCTGGCGAGCGTGGTGAGCACGAAGACGACGTACCAGTGGGACGACAAGGAACCGAAGAACCAGACGGGCGATAAACTGCTGTCGGTGTCTGAGGGGGTCGACCAGATGCACGTGGTCGCGTACGACTTCGGTATCAAGGAGAACATTTTGCGGATGCTGACGCGCGAGAACTGCCGCGTGACGGTGGTGCCGGCAAAGACTTCCGCTGAAGACGTGATGGCGTTGAAGCCAGACGGGATTTTCTTTTCGAATGGACCGGGTGATCCGGAGCCGCTGGAGTATGCGGTTGAGAACATCCGTGAGCTACAAGGTCAGGCTCCGATGTTTGGGATCTGCCTGGGGCACCAATTGTTTGGACTTGCGCTTGGAGGCAAGACGTACAAGCTGAAGTTTGGACATCATGGCGGGAATCACCCGATCATGAATCACGAGACGGGCAAGGTCGAGATTACGGCGCAGAATCATAACTACAACGTTGATCCGTCAAGCCTGCCAGAAAATGTAACGCAGACGCATACAAACTTGAATGATGGAACGATGGCTGGGCTAAAACACAAGACGGACCCCATGTTCAGCGTGCAGTATCACCCGGAGGCTAGTCCGGGGCCGCATGATTCGCATTATCTGTTCCGGGATTTCCGGAAGATGATGGAAGCGTGGAAGAAATAGTTCCGGTATCAACCTGGTTCAGGACAAAAGGGCGCGGCGGTTCGAGCGCCCTTTGAAACGCCACAAGCTTTGCAGCAAAGAAAGAAGCAACGATGCCGCGTAGGAATGACATTGCGAAGATTCTGGTGATTGGGTCCGGCCCGATCGTGATTGGCCAGTCGGCCGAGTTTGACTACTCTGGGACGCAGGCTTGTAAGGCGCTGAAGGCCGAGGGTTATGAAGTGGTGCTGGTGAATTCAAACCCGGCGTCGATCATGACCGATCCCGAGGTGGCGGACCGGACGTATATTGAGCCGTTGAACGCAGCTTATCTAGAAGAGATTCTGCGGGTTGAATCTGAGATGTTGACGGATACCGGCGCGAAGGGCGTATTTGCGGTGCTGCCTACGGTAGGTGGTCAGACGGCGCTGAATCTTGCGGTTGATCTTGCTGACTCTGGCGTGCTGGACAAGTTTGGTGTGGAGTTGATTGGGGCCAAGCTGGAGGCAATTAAAAAGGCCGAGGACCGGCTACTGTTCAAAGATGCGATGACCAAGATCGGGCTGGATATGCCGCGGTCGCAGCTTGTGCGAAACGTGTCTGACGGGCTGGCGTTTGCGGCGAAGATTGGTTTTCCGGTGGTGATTCGACCCTCGTTTACGCTGGGCGGCTCGGGCGGGGGCATCGCATATAACCGCGAGGAGATGACGGACATTCTGGGACGGGGCATCGATCTTTCGCCGGTGTCGGAGTGCCTGATCGAGGAGAGCGTGCTCGGCTGGAAGGAGTACGAGTTGGAGGTGGTGCGTGACCTGAAGGACAACGTCATCATCATCTGCTCGATTGAGAACTTTGATCCGATGGGCGTGCATACGGGCGATTCGATCACGGTTGCTCCCGCGCAGACGCTGACGGATCGCGAGTACCAGTGCATGCGCGATGCGGCGATTCGGGTGATTCGGGAGATCGGGGTGGAGACGGGTGGGAGCAATGTGCAGTTCGCGGTGAATCCGCAGAACGGGCGCATGACGGTGATCGAGATGAACCCGCGGGTGAGCCGTTCGTCGGCGCTGGCGTCGAAGGCTACCGGATTTCCGATTGCGAAGATTGCGGCCCGACTGGCGGTGGGGTATACGCTGGACGAGATTCAGAACGACATCACAAAGGCTACGCCGGCCTGCTTTGAGCCGACGCTGGATTACGTGGTGGTGAAGATTCCGAAGTGGCAGTTTGAGAAGTTTCCTGGCGCGGATGAGGGGCTAGGGCCGCAGATGAAGTCGGTCGGCGAGGTGATGGCGATTGGCCGGACCTTCAAGGAGGCGATGATGAAGGCGGTGCGGTCGCTCGAGACGGGTAAGAAGGCGACGGCGGATGATATTGAGCCGCGACGTCTGACGCAGCGTTTGGTGACGCCGCATCCGGATCGGCTGGCGTATGTACGGTATGCGTTTGAGCGTGGGATGACGGTGCGCGAGGTTGCGCGTATGACGTCGATGGACCCTTGGTTCCTGTACCAGATGAAGCAGATTACAGATGAGATCAAGGCGATCGGCGGGAAGTCGATCGATGAGGTTTCGGCGACTGAGTTGCGGACGGCGAAGCGCATGGGGATTTCGGATGAGCGGCTCGCTGCTGGCTGGGGTCTAACAGGCTCCGAGGGGACGGCGGCTGTTCGCACGCTGCGGAAGAAGCTCGGCGTGATGCCGGTGTACAAGCTGGTGGATACGTGTGCGGCGGAGTTCGAGAGCTTTACGCCGTATCTCTATAGCTGCTATGACGAAGAAGACGAAGCGGCTCCGACGACGAACAAGAAGATCATCATTCTTGGATCGGGACCGAATCGGATCGGGCAGGGGATCGAGTTCGACTACTGCTGTTGCCATGCGGCGTTCGCGCTGCGGGAAGACGGCTACGAGACGATCATGGTGAACTGCAATCCGGAGACAGTTTCTACGGACTACGACACCTCGGATCGGCTGTACTTCGAACCGCTGACGCTTGAGGACGTGCTTGCGGTGTATGAGCATGAGGCTTCTTCGGGTGCGGAGATCGGGATGATTGTGCAGTTCGGCGGGCAGACGCCCTTGAATCTTTCGCTGCCGCTAAAGCATGCTGGTGTGCCGATCATTGGGACTTCGCCGGAGTCGATTGATCTGGCTGAGGATCGGAAGCGGTTTGGGAAGTTGATTACAGAATTGGAGATCCCGCAGCCTGAAGGGGCTATGGCTACGAGTGTTCCGGAGGCAGTCGCAGGGGCGAACAAGGTTGGGTTCCCGGTGTTGGTGCGGCCTTCGTATGTGCTGGGCGGCCGGGCGATGGTGATCGCTTATGACGAGGAGGCGATTGTGCGGTATATGAGCACGGCGATCGAGTATTCGCAGGAGCGGCCGGTGCTGATCGACCACTTTCTGGAGGATGCTACGGAGGTCGATGTCGATGCGCTATGTGATGGCGATGACGTAGTGATTGCAGGGATTATGCAGCATATCGAGGAGGCTGGAATTCATTCCGGCGACTCGTCGTGTGTTCTGCCTGCGGTCGATATTGCGGCGGATGTGCTCGAGACGATTCGGGTGTACACGCGGAAGCTGGCGATGGCTTTGAGCGTGCGCGGGCTGGTTAACATCCAGTTCGCGATCCAGCGGGGCAAGGTATTTGTGATCGAGGTGAACCCCCGGGCTTCGCGGACGGTGCCTTATGTTTCGAAGGCTACGGGTATCCCGCTGGCGAAGATTGCTTCGCGGATCATGGTGGGACGGAAGCTGAAGGAGTTGCTGCCGGAGCAGGTGGCGAATGGCCGCGATCTGGATACGGGATCACATTTCTTTGTGAAGAGCCCTGTGTTTCCCTGGGGCAAGTTCCCGGGTGTGGATACGGTGCTTGGTCCGGAGATGAAGTCTACGGGCGAGGTGATGGGCGTGGCCGACAACTTTGGCGAGGCGTTTGCGAAGGCGCAAATCGCTGCCGGACAGGTTCTGCCGATGAAGGGAACGATTTTCCTGAGTGTCAACGACCACGATAAGGAAGGTCTTGTGAAGCTTGCACGGGACTTTACGGAGATGGGCTTCCACCTGGTGGCGACGCATGGGACGGCGGCTGTTCTCGAGGAAGCAGGCATGCAGCCGGAGCGAGTCTACAAGGTGAAGGAGGGGCGGCCGAACGTGGTCGATCTGATCAAGGGGGATCGTATTCACCTGATCATCAACACTCCTCGTGGGCAGGATACTGTCTTCGATGAGAAGGCGATACGGCGGGCGGCGGTGCTGGCGCGGATTCCTACGATTACGACACTGGCTGCGGCGAGGGCTGCTGCAGAGGGAATCTCGGCTCTTCAGCGCGGGACACTGAGCGTGAATGCGCTGCAGGCGCTGCACCTGGAACGTGAGACTGCCGCAGTATGAAGTGAATTGCTGTAACCGGGGAAGGGAGTCTATAAGGGCTCCCTTTTTGTGTGTAGCGCCAATTTATCTTTGCGGGACTTAGGACTGAGAACTCGGTCTTTCGGCTTCTAGAATGGAGAGATGCTGCTTGAAGGATTGCACCTCCCGCTCACAACACCGTTTGCCCATGATGGCCGTTTGAACCTCCGCAAGCTGGAGCAGAATGTTGCGCACTATTCACTGACTCCGGCGGCTGGAATGGTCGTGCTTGGCCAGACGGGCGAGGCGGGGATGCTGTCTGAGGCGGAGCGTCGCGAGGTGCTGCGGGTTGCGCTCGATGCGGCGACGGCTACGAAGGTGATGATGGCTGGCGTTGCGCGGCAGAGTGTTGCGGGAACGCTGGACCTTGTTGAGGATGCTGCGGCGATGGGGTATGACGCTGTGGTGATCGGTGTGGAGTCTTCGTTGCGGGATCGGGAGCGGCGGATTTATTTTCAGATGGTCGCAGACCGTTCGAGTCTGCCGGTAGTTCTGACGGGCGACCTGTCGCAGGACTTGGTCGCGGAGATGGCGGGACATGCCCAGGTGCTTGGCTGGCTACACGACTTCGAATCGGCAGATGAGGTTCGGGATGTGCTGATGCGGACTGTCGCAGTGAAGCGCACAGTTACGGTGACGCAGGTGTTTGCGGCAGTGACGGGACGGATGATGGTGGGGCAGGCTCCCCATCTGCTTTCGGCTGCAAGCCTGACGAGTGGCGGGACGGCGGTGGCGGGTGCTCCTGCGAAGGCTGGGCTCAAGACGCGGACTAAGGTGGTAGGGTTTCAGGTGCTGATGGGTGGGACGGAAGGGATGCTGGCGGGGATGATCGCTGGTGCGGTGGGGGTGGCGCCTCCGTTTGCGGCTGCAGCCCCGCAGGGATGCTATGAGGTGGTCGCCGCTTGGAAGGACGGTGATCGGGGGTTGGCGGAGGAGAAGCAACTTCGGCTGGTGGAGGCGGCACGTCTGGTTGAGGGCAAGTTGGGCGTTGCCGGGTTGAAGTACGGGTGTGATTTGAATGGATATTTTGGTGGGGGTCCGCGGCTGCCTGGCTTGCCGGTTACTGGGGGGGAGCGGGCGGAAATTGAGGGAGTTATGGCTGGGTTGAAGAGCTAAAGACTCGGAGATTTGTCGCTATGTTTGGGCTGACAAAAGGCGGGCGCACTTGTCAGGTTGACGTGCGGTAGCAGGGAGCGCAGTTGCATCTGGTGCAACTGCGCTCGTCTGTTATGTGGTTAGTCGATGGTGAGGGCAATGGTTAGGGGTGCGGGTGCGACAACTCCGGTTACGCCGGATGAGGCAGTAACGGTTACGGTGTAGCTGCCGGTGGTCGTGCCAATAGGGGTTGGTGTTGGTAGGGGCGCCGGGCTGCTCGAGCCGCCGCAGCCGGAGAGAACGCCTAGCGTTGCGCTGAGGATGAGGAGTAGTGAGAGAGCTCTCCAGGGGTTGCGTCGGCGGATCGGGACCAAGGAGAGCAGGAGGCACGCCAGAGTCGCGCCGGTGGCTTCGAGGATGCTGCTGCGGGGCGAGGGGCGCTGTGCTGCACTTCGCAGGCTGGTGTGGGGTGTAGTGGTGGCGATGGTCAGGGCGGTTGATCCCGGTGCCTGGTTGATGGTGACGGCGTTGCTGGCGAGATTGCAGGTAGGCGGGAAGTTGACGGTTCCGGTGCCGTTGTAGGTGACGGCGCAGGTCAGGTTGACGACACCGGCGAAGTTGGTCTCGTTTATGGTGACCGTGGCGAGGCCATTCGCTCCGGCAGAGAGGGTGAGGGTCGTTGGGCTTGCGGAGAGTTGGTAGGTCGGCGCGGGAGCGGTCACGGCAATGTTGAGAACTGTGGAGGACGAGGATCCGTAGGTCGTGTCACCCCGGTAGAAGGCATAGACGGGGATTGTGCCTGCTGTTGGAAAGCTGATGCTGGAGGTGCTGGCCTGACCGTTGACGAGTGGGACGGTAGCGACGAGGGAGCCGCTCTGAACAAACTCGATGAGGCCGGTCGGGGTGGCGGTCGCACTGCCGGCGGAGCTTACGGTCGCGGTAAACGTGTCGGCACCGTTGACAAGGATGCTGTTTGAGGTGGTGCCGATCCTCGTGATGCTGATCTGGCCGGTGACGGTGAGGGGGATACCCGGAGCGGTGGAGGGGGCGAAGTTGCCGTCACCGCTGTAGACGGCGGTGATGGTGAAGCCTCCTGCGGCGGTGAGTTGCGTGGTGAGTACGGCTAATCCGCCGTTGATCGTGACAGGATTGCTAAGCGGTGTGGTGTTTGCGTAGAACTGGACAGTTCCGGTGGGGCTGCCCGCTGTGGACGAGGTGAGTGTTGCGGTGAAGGTATCGGATTGACCGGGGTTGATGGTTGCACTCATCTCACTTAGCGTGAGGGTGGTGGAAGCGGCCGATGTGGCCTTCGTGGCGGCGGAGATGAAGTTGGCCACGTCGAGCGAGCCGAGGCCTGTGGCCTGATCATAGCCTGTGGTGAGAGCATAGCCTGCCTGGCCTCCAGTGAGAGCGGTGGGGCTGGGGGTGCTGTTGTTGCACATGCTAGGGGTGGCGAGGGTGCAGTTGGCGACGCCGCTGGATGCCGTGGTGGTGTCGTGAAAGGCCGCGGGCGTGCTGGAGGCGAGGCGGTAGAGGAGCGAGTTGACGGTGCCCTGCGGGCCGCCGAGCTTCTGATCGAGCAGGGCGGCGATCGCGGCCATGGAGGGCGCGGAAGCGGAGGTGCCCGCGAAGCCTGTGAAGCTGTAGGATCCAGTGTTGCTTGGGACGCACGAGGCTCCGCTTAAGGCGTAGCAACCAAAGTAGTAGTCGTGGCGTGCGGCACTAAAGCTGATGTCGGGGGTGTCACGGGCTCCGTCGTTGGGAACTCCTACGCCGGTTTGGAAGGCAGGTTTGGGAGTGTAGATGCTGGCACCGCCGCCGGTCGAGGAGATGTAGGTGGTGACGTTGCCGCTGCTGTCCGTGACTGTGGGATCGTTCCAGGCGCCTTCGGGGATGTAGCTGAGGACCGAGACGTGGCCGGTGCCGTTAGTCGCGGACCAGTAGGTTGCAGGGCTGGTGAAGTCGGCGAACTCGGTTCCACCGACACAGGTGACGTAGCCACTGGAGCAAAGATAGTTGGTGCTGAGGAATTGAGCAGCGGGAGGGGCTGCACCATGAGTGTCACAGGCGGCGGCACCGGCATCTCCAGACGAGACGAAGACGGAGATGCCCTCGGCGGCGGCCTGCGAGAAGAGGGCGTCGTACGATGCGATGGTCGAGGCGCTGACGAGAGCCTCACAAGAGCCGAAGCTGATGGTCATGACCGGGTCCAGGAGAGTCTGGACGTTGTACTGCATGGCGGTCAGGATGCCGCCGGTAGCTGTGGAGCTGACGACGAGGTCGGCCTGGGCTGCGGGCGCGGTGCCAAGGACGCGCTGGACGTCGAGGGTGGCTTCGCCCTGATCCCCGGTGCCAGTCTGACCGGGATCCGCCCCGTTTGGCGGGACGACGAGGTTCGGCTGTTTCGTGGGCTGGCCGGCGATGGCCTGATAGGCGCTGATGTCGATGGGGTTGATCTGGGATCGGCCAATGATCGCCACCTTCTGGCCGGTGCCGGTGAGGGCGGGGCTGGCGGAATAGATGGGGTTTAAGTCGTAGAGGATGGCGAAGTCAGCGGGAGTGACATAGTGGCTGCCGGAGTTGGAGTTGAGCTGGGGTGGGTCACCGGGACCGGGTTGCGTCTGCGTGGTGTCCATGTGGAGCATGGGATAGGCCGGGATGTCGCTCAGTCCGTCGATTGCTGTGACGAGGGCGGCGAAGGCAGTAGGGATGGCGGGGGCGGCAGTGGCGGTGAGATGCGGCTTGAGTTGTAGCGCAGCGTCCTGATAGTTAGGCTCGGGGAGATTGACGTAGCGGAAGCCGGTACCAAGGGCGGTGGCCACGGTACCGGCGGTGCTGGCGATGGTGATGAAGGTGCGGCTGGGTGCGGTCTCGACGATGGTGAAGGATTGGGAGGTCAGCCACGCGGCGAGGCTGTCTACATCGTGCTGGGTAGGACCGTACTGATCGCCGATCTGCTGTGGAGTAAGCCAGTGGTGAAAGCTGGGAGAGGCTGGATTCTGCTGGTCGGCGAGGAGTTGGGTGAAGGCAGCTTGTCGCTCTGCCGAGCGGGAAAGAACGAAGGTGAGCCGGAGGGGTGCGGCGGTGGGAACTGGACCGGCGTCGTTCGCGATTGCGGCGGTTGCCCAGGAGGGAAGATGCCCGGCGAGGCGGGTGATGGCGTTTGCTTTGGGCGCCACTGTAACGCGGTTGGTTTGAGCAGGGAGAGACTGAGCCGGGGAGGCAGCTACAGAGAATAGTGCAAAATTTGCGGCACAGAGCAGGGTCGAGAGGGGCCGCCAGATGGTACGAAACATGAGAACTCCGTTAGTGCCTGGGATCGTGTGCGGCTACTGTATCGCATAGCAACGCTCCTGCGTCATTATTTCTCGCCTCTCCGGCAGTGGAAGATGAAGTGGAAAAGCGTCGGGGGCGCTCTGTGCAGTCGCGTGGGTCGACTTTATTCTTCTATTGCATTCCCATAGAAAGATGCCATACTCCTATTGGTAAGACATAGGAGTGGTGATGGGTGACAAGGCGGATGTGTGGCAGGGGACGCTGGTGTTGATGGTTCTGAAGACGCTAGAGATCCTTGGGCCGCAGCATGGATATGGAATCGCACGGCGAATTGAGCAGACTAGCGGTGATCTCCTCTCGCTGAACTATGGGACGCTGTATCCGGCCCTGCTGAAGATGGAGCAGGAGGGTTCAATTCGCTCGGAGTGGGGGTTGTCGGAGAACAACCGGAAGGCGAAGATCTATACGCTGACGGCTGCGGGGCGGCGGCAGTTGAAGCGAGAGACGATGAGTTGGGAGCAGACTACGTCGATCGTGGCGAGGTTCTTTGAGAAGACGGAGGATCCGGCATGAAGAGCTTGCGGGCGTGGTTGATGCGTGTGGCTGGAATGTTCTCGCGGGAGCAACGGAGAGCCGGGTTTGATCTTGAATTGCAGAACCATATTGAGTTGCAGGTTGAGGAGAATCTGCGTGCTGGCATGGGGGCTTTCGAGGCGCGACGAGCGGCCTTGATGAAGTTGGGAGGACTTGAGAAAACGCGGCAGGCTTATAGCGAGCGGGGGACCGTACCGTTTCTAGAGACGCTGATGCAGGACCTGCGATTCGCGGGGAGGCAGCTTCGGAAGAACCCGGGATTTTCCGTTCTTGCGGTGTTGATGCTGATGGTAGGGGTTGCGGCGAGTACGGCGATCTTTGCGTTTGTGGACGCGGCATTGTTGAAGCCGCTGCCGTACCCGAAGCCTGATCGGTTGGTGGAGGTGACGGAGAGCGTGTCGTTCATGCCGCGAGCGAATCTCTCATATCTCGACTATCTGGACTGGAAACGGATGAACCGGGAGTTCCAGTCGATGGAGGCGTTTCGGCCCACTGCCTACTTGCTGAAGACTGCTTCGGGTACAGAGCCGGTACCGGGTGAGATGGTGTCGGACGGATTCTTTCGAACGCTTGGCGTGGCTCCGCTACTCGGCCGCGATTTTTATGCGGGAGAAGATCTTCCGAGTGGGCCTATGAGCGTGATGCTGAGTTTTCCGGCATGGCAAAAATATTACGGCGGACGGAAGAGTGTGGTTGGGGAAGCTGTTTCCTTGAACGGTATTCCGTACACCATTGTTGGCGTGATGCCGAAGACGTTTGAGTTTGCACCTCGCAACAATGCGGAGTTCTGGACGGCGCTGCACGCTACCGATTCCTGCTCGCTGAGGCGGAGCTGTCATAACCTGACGGGAATTGCCCGGCTGAACGATGGTGTTTCGGTGGCGACGGCGCGGGCGAACATCATCACGATTGCAGAGGAGTTGGAGCGAGAGTATCCGGTGACCAATCGTGGTCAGGGAGTGAGCGTGATGTCGCTCTCGGAGGCGATTGTTGGGGACATCCGCCCAATCCTGCTGACTCTGCTTGCTGGCGCGGGGCTGCTGCTGCTGATCGCGTGCGTGAATGTATCGAGCCTGCTGCTGGTGCGGTCGGAGAGCCGGAAGCGGGAGATCGCGGTGCGCGGTGCGCTTGGGGCTTCGCCCTGGAGGCTGAAGCGGCAGTTCATTACCGAGGGCTTGATCCTGGCGTTGATTGGCAGCGGACTTGGGATGGCGGTGGCCTATGGTTTGGCGCGGGTGCTGGTGCAACTGGTATCGCGAGACATGATTATCCACATGCCGTATCTGGAGGGGATGGGGCTGAACCTGCGGGTGTTCGGATTCATCATGACTGTATTTTTGATTGCGGCGGTGCTGTTCTCACTTACTCCGATGTCGAGGCTTTCCTCTGTGGAGATGCGGGAGGGCTTGACGGAGGGGGCGCGCGGTTCGTCTGGCCGGGGCTGGCGGCGGCTTGGAGCGAACCTGGTGATTCTTGAACTGGCGGTTGCGGTGGTGCTGCTGGTGTGTGCGGGTCTGCTGGGTAAGAGCTTCTACCACCTGCTGCATGTGGACTTGAACTTTGAACCGCAGCATCTTGCGACGGCGATGGTGGTGCTGCCTGATGCGGTGTATGCGAAGGATGCGCAGATCGTTGCGGTTCGCCGCGAGATCGTGCGGCGTGTTGGAAATCTGCCGGGAGTTACTTCGGCGAGTGCTACGACTGTTATTCCGACATCGTGCAACTGTAATACGGACTGGATTCGCTTTGTTGGGCGGCCGTATGACGGCAAACATATAGAAGTGAATCAGAGGGATGTGAGCGCGGGCTACTTCACGACGCTGCAGACGAAGCTGGTGCGCGGGCGCTTCTTTATAGAGGATGAGGACGCGGGAAAGCCGCTGGTGGCCATCATCAATAAGGCTTTTGCGAAGAAGTATTTTGGGAACGAAGATCCTGTTGGAAAGAGGATGGGAGATACGGAGCTGACACCGAAGTCGATCAAGGAGATTGTCGGTGTTGTGGACGATCTGCGCGAGGCTTCGCTGGATGCTGAGATTGTGCCGGCGGTGTACTACCCCATCGACCAGAATACCGACTCTCAGTTCGCCCTGGTTGTTCGCAGCAAGCAGGATGTGAACACGCTGCTGCCTGTGCTTGCCCCGACTATTCATGCGATTGATCCGGGCGTCGGCGTGGTTGAGGAGGAGACGATGACACAGTACATCAGCGACTCGCAGTCGGCGTATCTTCACCGGTCGTCGGCGTGGATGGTTACTGGATTTGCAGGGTTGGCGCTGCTGCTGAGTACGCTTGGCCTCTACGGGGTGATTGCGTATTCGGTGAGCCAACGGGAACGGGAGATTGGGGTCCGGATGGCGCTTGGAGCACAACGGTCGGCGGTCTACAGGTTGATTCTTGGTGAGGCTGGGCGTTTGGCCGGGTGGGGAATAGCGGCCGGTGTGGTGTGTTCAGTGGGAGCGGCGATGCTGCTGCGGAGTCTGCTGTTTGGAGTGCAGGCGTGGGATGCGGGAACGCTGGCTACGGTGGCTCTACTACTTGGAACGTCGGCGATGTTCGCGGCCTATGTGCCGGCGCGCCGGGCGGCTTCGATCAGTCCGCAGGAGGCTTTGCGGTCGGAGTAGAGGCTTTCCTGTTGCGTTGCCACATGAGTTGTGACATGCTTGTGTGGCGTTACCACAGGAGGTTGTCGTGGCTGAGACCAAGCTTGATTTATTGCAAGGGACTTTGGACTTAATGGTGTTGCAGACGCTGGCGACGATGGGCGATCTGCATGGCTACGGGATCGCACGGCGGATCGAACAGGTAAGCGGGGAAGAGATCCTGCTGAACCAGGGAACAATTTATGCGGCGCTGGTGCGGTTGCAGCAGCGAGGACGGATCGCTGCGGAGTGGGGAACGTCGGATAACAATCGCAAAGCGAAGTTCTACTCGATCACGAAGAGCGGGCACAAGCAGATGGCCATTGACGTCGCGTACTGGCGCCGACTTGCCGGGGTGATGGGGCGAGTGCTGGCGATGCAAGCGGAAGGTGGCGAGTGATGGGATCCTTCAGCCGTCTGTTCCAGCGTATGGGTGCGGTCTTTCAAAGGCGTTCGCTCGACCAGAGCCTTGAGGCTGAGATCGCGAGCCATCTTGAGTTTGCGATTGAGGAGAATCTTGCGAAAGGTATGTCTCCGGGTGAGGCGCGTCGTCAGGCGATGTTGCGGTTTGGCGGCGTGGAGCGGGCGAAGGAGGAGCAAAGGGTAGAGCGCGGATTGCCGCAGATTGAGATCCTGGCGCAGGATCTCCGCTACTCGCTGCGGACGCTGGTCCGGGATCGTGGGTTTACGGTGATTGCAGTGCTGATTCTGGGGCTGGGGATTGCGGCGAATATTGTCGTCTTCAGTGTGGTGAATACAATCCTGCTGCGCCCGCTACCGTTTACTGCGCCCGAACAACTGGTGCGGGTGGGTAGTGTCGATCCGAAGGGTGGGATGTCGAGCGCTACGTATTCAGCGGATGCGTTCGACCAGTTTCAGCATCAGAACCGTTCGTTCCAAGAGGTGACCGGGTATTTTGGATTCTCGGGAAGCGACAACTTCAAGCTGACAGGCTATGGGGAGCCGGTGCCACTTTCAGGGCTGCCGGTGGTGGAGAACTTCTTCCACATGTTCGGGGTGCAGCCTCTCTATGGACGCCTGTTTACGGCGGAAGAGTGCCGGAAGAATGGACCCGCGGCGGTACTGCTCTCCTATTCATTCTGGAAGCGGCAGTTCTCGTCGAACCGGTCGATTGTTGGGAGCGCTATCAGCCTGAACGGAGTGCCGGTTACGGTAGTAGGTGTGTTGCCGGAGACGTTTGATTTTGGTTCGGTGTTTGCGCCGGGCACAAAGATTGATGCGTTTGTGCCGTCGGTGCTGGATGACATTCGGGATGATGGGAATACGATCGCGATCTTCGGCCGGCTGAAGCCGGGGGTGACGCTGGCGGAGGCGCAGAGCGAAGCCGATGTTCTGTTTCCGAAGCTGTACTTCCGGTTGACGGTTGCGAACTCCTCGGGTGGGTATACGGGAACGTTGACGGGATTGAAGGAGTTTGTGAGCGGCAAGCTGCGTCGTTCTTTGGTAGTTCTCTGGTCAGCTGTAGGACTGATCCTGCTGATCGTATGCGTGAACCTTTCAAACCTCCTATTGGCTCGCGCGGCAACGCGGAGTAAGGAGTTTGCGTTGCGGAAGGCACTGGGGGCCGGCGCTGGTCGGCTGGTGCGGCAGACGCTGACGGAGAGCCTTGTGCTTTCGAGTGGAGGAGCGCTGCTGGGACTGGTGTTGGCGTGGGCGATGATCACGTGGCTGGCACACCAGGGGTCGATTGCGCTGCCGCTTCTGAGTAGTCTACGGATCGATGGATCGGTGCTGGGGTGGACTCTTGGGATCACACTGCTGTCGGCGGTTCTGTTTGGATTGCTGCCGGGCCTGAGGATCTCTGGCACGAGTTTGATGGAGGCGCTGAACAGTACCGGTCGAGGCGGGAGTGAGGCACGCGGTCAGGATCGGCTGCGGTCGATGCTGGTGGTATCGGAGATTTCGCTGGCGTGCGTGCTGCTTGTAGGGGCGGGGCTGCTGCTGCGGAGCTTCCTGCATATTCTTGACGTTGATATGGGATTTCGGGCGGACAGCGCCGCGACGATCAAGTTGGACTTCGATGCGATTCGGTTGGATAGTGCGGGGAACACTTCGCCGGCAGACCGTACTGCCTTCTTTCGCGATGTGATTGGCCGCGTGCAACAGATTCCGGGTGTCGAGATGGCGGGTGTCTCGGATAACCTTCCATTGGATCGGAATCGAAGCTGGGGTATTCGCGCGAAGGGCCACGAGTATCGCAAGGGTGAGCTGCAGGCAACGTTCGTTTATATCGTCACGCCGGGTTACTTGAGGACGGCTGGAATACGGCTTGTGGAGGGGCGTGACTTTACGTGGAGCGATACGGCGACCTCGGAGAAGGGCGTCATCATCAACGAGACGGTGGCGCGGAAACTTTGGCCGGGGGAGGACCCGATTGGCCGTGCGGCGCAGACCGGTAGTAATGAGAAGGTTGTGATCGGAGTGGTGGCGGATGTTCGCGAGAGTAGTGCGGAGCGGGAACCGGGCTGGCAGATGTACCTGCCGACATCGCAGGAGAGTCCTGATGGGGCGCAGTTAGTGATCCGTTCGAAGCTGCCTGTGGCTACGCTGACGCCGAGTGTGATGGCGGTGCTGCGATCATTGAATCCCGCACAGCCGCGAGTGGAACTCCGACCGATGCAGGAGTTAGTCGATCGGGCCAGTTCGCCACGGCGCTTCTTTGTGTTGCTGGTGGCAGCGTTCGCCGGCCTGGGACTGCTGCTGGCTACACTGGGGATCTACGGGATCATCTCCTATTCCGTAACACGGCAGACGCAGGAGATCGGGATTCGCATGGCGTTGGGTGCGACGCTTGGACGGGTGCAGTTGGATGTGATCTCTCGGACGCTGCGGCTAGCGCTAATCGGGATCACTGTGGGGACAGTAGCTTCGTTTCTCACATCCCGGCTTATCGCTTCGCTGCTGTTTGGGACGAGTGCAAGTGACCCATTGACCTTTGCGGCGATGATTGTGCTGCTTGGCGTTGTGTCGCTGCTCGCTGGGTACGTTCCGGCGCGGCGTGCTTCACGGATCGATCCTATGCAGGCGCTTCGTAACACTTAGCTCTATGGTAGAAATGCCTACCCGCAGCTCGAGCGCGGGTAGGCGTTTTTGCGTATGGACGGTGTCCGGGAATGGACAGCTGGTTGCAGGGGTGGACACTTCGCACGTGGTTCAAAGGGCTAAGTAGTTGATAGGACGTAGCAATGTTTGGGTAGGTACGTGCAACAGAGAGCGCCGTGATGGATATTTCTAGACCTGATATCAAGCGTAAAAAGTTGCGGCAGCAGTTGATTTTTGGGGTCTGCGGAGTGCTTGCCCTGTGCGGCGTCGGCTTTGTAGTGAGTCGGCTGAAGCCTGCGTCGCCAGAGGTGGACCGAGCGACGATCTGGACGGATACGGTAAAGCGAGGGCCCCTGCTGCGGCAGGTGCGAGGGCCGGGCTCGCTGGTTCCGCGTGAGGACAAGATTCGGTTGATCCCGGCGGAGACAGAGGCGACCGTGGTGCGGATACGGGTGCTCCCCGGTGCGAAGGTGCAGCCAGATACGCTGCTGATGGACCTCGTCGACCCGACCGTGCAGCAGGAGTTGCTGGATGCGCAGTTGCAGTTGAAGGGTGCCGAAGCTGACCTCACCAACACGCGAGCAAAGTTGCAGAGCGACCTAATGACGCAGAAGGCTGCTGCGGCTACGGTGGGTGCGGATCATCACCAGGCGCAGTTGCAGGCGCAGACGGACAAGTCGCTGTTTGATCTTGGGGTGATCAGCGGACTGACGTATAGCGCCTCCAAGGGCAAGGCGGATGAGTTGACGACGCGGAACAATCTTGAGGGTGAGCGGTTGACGCTGAACGAGAAGGCAATTGCCACTCAGATGGCGGTGCAACAGACAAAGGTGGATCAGGCCAAGGCTCTCCTGGGGTTGAAGCAGAAGCAACTGGATGCGCTTAGTGTTCGGGCCGGAATCAGTGGAACACTGGTGGACCTGCCGCTCCAGGTGGGAGAGCATGTAGCGCCTGGTACGACGCTGGCGAAGGTGGTGCAGACGGACCAGTTGAAGGCGAGCTTGAAGATTGCAGAGACGCAGGCGCGGGATATCCAGATTGGCCAGCCAGCGGAGATCGATACGCATAACGGTGTAATTGACGGGAAGGTGACGCGTATCGATCCAGCGGTTGTAGCTGGAACGGTGACGGTGGACGTTGAACTTGCCGGAGCATTGCCGCAGGGTGCACGACCGGACCTGAGTGTGGATGGAACGATCGATCTCGACCGGATGGCGGATGTGGTGTTTGTTGGACGGCCTGCATTCGGAAATGAGAACAGCACGATTAACCTCTTCAAGCTGGCGGCCGATGGCAAGACCGCAGTAAGGGTTCCGGTGAAGGTCGGACGGGCTTCGGTGAACAGCATCCAGGTGCTGGAGGGTCTGCAGGCCGGGGACATGGTGATTCTTTCGGACATGAGTCGATGGGACAGTACGGACAAGATTCGGTTGGAGTGATGGGCTGCCAGGTCTTCAGCTTTGCTCAGGTTATGAGATTTGTAGTGAAAGGTGTGAGGGAACGATGAGCCAGATGATTATTTCGATTGAAGGAATGACGAAGGTCTTCTACACGGACGAGATTGAGACGCATGCGCTTTCGGGGGTTCACCTGGAGATCTCACGGGGTGAATACGTGGCTATGTCGGGGCCTTCGGGCTGCGGTAAATCGACACTGCTGTCCATCATCGGGCTGCTGGATACACCCACTACGGGGAGGTACATGCTGAACGGGAAGGAGGTTGCGAATCTGAACTTTGGGGATCGCTCGCGGATTCGTAATCAGGAGATCGGATTTATCTTCCAGAGCTTTAATCTGATTGGCGATCTCACGGTGGCGGAGAACGTGGAGCTTCCGTTGACTTACCGAGCAGGCATGCCTTCCGCTGAGCGCAAGAAGCGAGTGCAGGAGTCGCTTGAGCGAGTGAATATGGCGCACCGGATGCGGCACTATCCGGCGCAGCTTTCAGGTGGTCAGCAGCAGAGGGTTGCGGTGGCGAGGGCACTGGCAGGATCGCCATCGATCCTGCTTGCGGACGAGCCTACGGGCAACCTTGATTCTAAGAATGGTGAGGCCGTGATGAAGCTGCTGAAGGAGCTTCACGAAGAAGGCTCGACGATTTGCATGGTGACGCACGATCCACGATTTGCGGCGCATGCGGAGCGACAGGTGCACCTCTTCGACGGCAAGGTTGTGGCTGAAGGTGAGTTGCAGCATTTGATGGCTGAGATTTAGGAGCAGCAGGCGCCATACCGTGATGGACGTTGCGGCGCGATAGAGGACACGATGCAGACCATTCTTCAAGATTTTCGCTTTGCTCTTCGACAGCTTCGCCGAGCACCTGCACTTGCGTTGACGGCGGTGCTTACGCTGGCGCTGGGAATCGGCGCCAATACGGCAATCTTCTCGCTGCTGGACCAGGCGCTTCTCCGTTCGCTGCCGGTTCGCGATCCGCAGCAGCTTGTGGTGCTGGAAGGTACGGGCAAGGCGTGGCAAGGGCATACGAGCAGCCATGGTGGCGATGCGGACGCATATTTTTCCTATCCGATGTACCGCGATCTTCGCGAGCAGAACCGTGCGTTCCAAGGACTTATTGCGACTTCGCCAGCGGGGCTTGATGTGACCTGGCAGGGTAGCGCACAGTTTGCGGATGGAGAGGTGGTGAGTGGGGACTATTTCAGCGTGCTTGGAGCGCGGGCGTACGAGGGCCGGTTGTTGAGTGCGGCTGATGATACGGCTCCCGGAGCAAATCCGGTGGCTGTGCTCTCCTTCGATTTCTGGCAGAGTCATCTGGGATCAGCCTCAGGGCTGATCGGTAAGAGTCTGTCTCTCAATGGATATCCGTTTGAGGTGATCGGCATAGCGGCGCCGGGGTTTCACAGCGCGGTGTGGGGGCAGACTCCCGGGGTGTTTGTGCCGATGTCGATGCTGGAGCAGGTAATTCCAGGGCAGGGCCGACGCCTGACCAATCACAAAGATCGTTGGATGAACATCCTGGGACGGTTGCGCGATGGCGAGTCTATGGCACAGGCGCAGACTTCTGTGGCGCCGCTTTGGTATGCGTTGCGAGCAGACGAGTTGAAGGCGCTCGGCCACCAGTCGCCACATTTTGTTGCGGATTTTCTGACGAACAGCCGACTGCGTGTTCTACCGGGCGCGCGTGGGTTTTCTTATAGCCGAGATGCTCTGCAGAAGCCGCTGCTGGTGGTGATGGGCATGGCGATATTAGTCCTGCTGATCTCTTCAGTGAATGTCGCCAGCTTATTGCTGGTGCGGTCGGCTGGGAGAGTACGTGAGTTCTCGCTACGAACAGCGCTTGGTGCAAGCGATCGGCGCATGATGGGGCAGCTCGTACTTGAGGGTTTGCTGATCGGCGTACTGGGCGGCGGCGCGGGTCTGCTGCTTGCGCCTGCTGCGTTGCGCGTGCTGGTTCATAGTCTTTCGGAGGCTGATGGGACGAGCATCTTTTCAGCGGCGCTCGACGGACGGGTGTTGCTCTTCAACTTCGGGATTGCCTTGCTCGTGAGCCTCTGCTTTAGCATGGCTCCTGCACTGCAGCTCCGTCGCTTGAACCTGACGACGGCTCTCAGGGAGAGCAGCTCGACTGGCTCTGGTGGCATGCTGGTCCTCCGAAGGATGATCGTATGCCTGCAGATTGGCCTGAGCGTACTGCTGCTGGTCGGAGCAGGCTTGTTCGTAAGGACGATGCAGAAATTGCGTGCGGTCGATGTGGGCTTCAATACGGGCCATGTTCTCAGCTTCAACATCCACCCAAACCTTGCCGGCTATAGCGCGATGAAGATGCCGGCGCTGCAACAGCGCATTGCGGATTCGCTTGGCGCGATTCCGGGAGTGGAAGGCGTTGCGGCGACGGACGACCCGCTGCTGTCGGGCTCAACGCAGGGTGGAAACATCTCCGTCGATGGGTATACTCCGGCGACGGATGACGAGATGGATGTCGAAAAGAGCGCTGTAAATCCGGCCTACTTCTTGACGATGCAGATTCCGCTTCTTGCGGGGCGGCAGTTTAACGTGTCGGACAACGCGGCAGGTCCGAAGGTTGCTGTGGTCAATGAAAGTTTTGCGCGACGCTACTTTGGCAGGGCACAGAATGCATTGGGTCACCGTCTGATGGACGGCGCTTCGTCGAAGCCTGTCTTCGACACGGAGATCGTTGGCGTGGTTCGTGATTCGAAGCACTCCGGCATCCGTGACCAGCCGGAGCCCACGCTGTACATGCCGTTCGATCAGTCGCTCTCTCATGCTGTGCGTGAAACGTATTTTTACGTGAGAACAGCGGGTGCATCGGCAAACAGTGTGACGGCGGTCCGCCACGCGATGCAGCAGGTTGATGCTGACCTGGCGGTGGATGAGATGAACACCATGGACCAACTGATCGACGAGGTATTACGAGACGATCGCACCGTTACACTGCTTGCCGTGTCATTCGGGGTCTTGGCAACGGTGCTGGCCGGCATTGGTTTGTATGGTGTTCTTGCGTATGCGACGACGCAGCGCACACGAGAGATTGGCATACGCATGGCGCTTGGGGCGCAACGGCTTGTTGTGATGCGGCTTGTGGTGGGTGACATGGCGAAGGTAGCGGGTGTGGCGGTGCTCATTGCGTTACCGGTTGCCGTAGGGCTTTCGCGTCTGCTGCGAAGCCAGTTGTTCGGCGTGTCGTCTTCTGATCCTGCGACGCTTGTGGGATGTTTAGCCGTTACCGCAGTGATGGTGTTGATAGCCTCCGCTGTTCCGGCTTTGCGAGCTGCGAAGGTCGAGCCAACTGAAGCACTGAGGATCGAGTAAAAGGAGGCTGTGTGACTATTTCGTTGATGCAAGATATTCAGTTTTCGCTGCGGCAGTTGCGGAAAGCTCCGGCATTCACAGTGACGGCTGTCCTCACGCTGGCACTGGGAATCGGGGCAACTGCATCGATGTATAGCGTGGTGCGGGATGTGCTGCTAGCGCCACTGCCGTATCCGGAGCAGGATCGGCTGGTAGGCCTGGCATTTACATTTCCGCAACAAAGGCCAAACAATCGATTGACGGGAGCTGGAGCGGACTTTATTGAGGAGCATACTCGCAACTTCGTGTCGATCGGCGTTTCGGATGGCGAGACGACCGGAGAAAGTCTCTCCATCGGCGCGGGCGATGCGGCGCATGCGTTTCAAGTAGTGGGAACGCATGTGAGTAAAGGGTATTTTCCGACGTTGGCCGTACGGCCCGCGCTGGGTCGCTGGTTTACTGCTGATGAGGATCTGCCCAATGGGCCGAAGGCAGTGTTGCTGAGCGATGCCCTGTGGCGGCGAGCATTTAGTAGCGATTCGAAGATCGTGGGTGCGGCGATCCGTGTCAATGAAGACGCGTACACCGTAGTAGGCGTGATGCCAGCGCTGAGTCTGGGGGCGAGCGGTGGTCGCGAGGCGGGGAAGTCCTCGGACGCGGACATATGGACGCCGTTGCAACTTGGACCGAAAAGCCCGGGATACGACGGTAACAACTTTCAGGCTATTGGACGATTGAAGCCTGGTGTCAGCATGGCACAGGCGCAACAGGAGTTAGATGGACTTAAGTGGCCGTACTACAAACTGTTTCCTGGTTATCTTCGATGGACAATTCAGCCAGGAGTCGTCCATGACTTTCGACTTTGGCCGCTGCAGGAAGTGATTGTGAGTGAGACGCGAACCAGTCTGCTTACGATGCTGGCAGCGGTGATTGCCGTACTTCTGGTAGCGTGCCTGAACCTTGGCGTGATGATGACGGCACGAGCGTCACAACGGGCTCGCGAGATCGCTTTGCGAACGGCGCTAGGGGCTACACGTGGCAGTATGCTGCGACTGATGATGGTGGAAAGTCTTTTGTTGGCTCTTGCTGGCGCTGCTGCGGGGTTAGTGATTGCGAAGTTCGGAACACCGCTGCTGTATGCAGCTTCTCCGTTGGCGATACCGCATCTGCAGGGGACAGGATTGCCGATTTTTACAACGCTGGCGATTGCTTGTGTGACGACACTTCTCTTTGGCTTGTTGCCGGCGCTTGGAGTATTTCGGCAGGATGCGAACCGCGTGTTGCAGGTGGGAACGATGGGTGGGTCGGTGTCACAGATTCGGCTTGGCAAGGCCCTGATGGTAGGACAGGTTGCGCTCGCGATGGTATTGCTGTCGACGGCATCACTTCTGCTGGGAACCTTCCTCAAACTTCGTGCGGTGCCCTCTGGAGTGCTGGTAGAGCGGCTGACCGTGGCCCAGGTAACCTTGAAAGGAGGACCATATGCAGGCACGCAGCACACCGAGCGGTTTATCCAGAAGGTAATAGCTGGGTTGGCGCATTACCCGGGCGTGCAGCGAGTGGCGGCGGTAAACGGACTGCCCCTTGACCGCGGTTTGAACAGCGGGGCCCATCCGGTTGAACAGCCTAACCTCAACGACAACATGGTGGAGTTTCGCGCGATTACGCCAGGATACTTTCGCACGCTGGGTGTGTCGGTTTTGCAGGGGCGTGATGTCGCAGATCAGGATCGTGCCGGTGTCGCGCCCGTCGCAATGGTGAACGAAGAGGCTGCGCGGCGATGGTGGCCGGGGCAGTCACCGCTCGGACATCAGGTGGTCATGGGTGGCAAGGGAGAGATACCGATGACGATCGTTGGCGTCGTCGCTAATACGCGATCCAACTCGCTTGCCGAGGAACCTCAGGTGATGATCTACGCTCCATTCGCTCAACTTTCGGATGTTGTTACGAAGATGATCAATGGCTGGTTTCCAACCACGTTTGCACTTCGGACGGCGGGCGACGTGGATGTTGCTGCGGCGATCGAGAGGGCGGTAAGCGCTGCGGACGTCGATATCCCCGTGGCGAAGATCGAGACCATGCAGGCTGTGATCGACCATACGGTGGCTGGACCTTCCTTCTTTGCCTGGATTGCGGGAGGCTTCGCTGGATTTGCGCTGCTGCTTACGATGATTGGACTGTTTGGGTTGCTGAGCTATCAGGTGACGCAGCGGACGCGAGAGATAGGCGTCAGGCTGGCGCTTGGTGCTCAACGGACGCAGGTACTTGCGTTTGTCATGCGACGTGGCCTCGTATTGCTGGGGACGGGGTTGGTTGTGGGTGGAATGGTAAGCGTCATGGTTCCGCGCATTGTGGGAAGCGTGCTTTCTGATTACGTGTATATGGGTGGCGGGACGATTACGCAGTTGCTTTCGAGCACAAGTGCAGCCCTGATCGCGGCCGCGTTGGCGATGCTGGCCGCGACCTTGGTAGCGAGCTTTCTTCCTGCAATGCGCGCAGCAGGAATTGAACCGATGGAAGCATTGAGGACGGAGTAAACAATGATCGAACTGAAGAACCTGGAACGCAGCTATAAGACGGGGCACACCGAGACCTGGGTGCTGCGCAGGGTGAACCTGACGATTCGCGAAGGTGAGTTTGTAACCGTGATGGGTCCGTCCGGGGCGGGGAAGTCGTCGCTGCTGAATGTGCTGGCGATGCTAGATGACCAATGGCGGGGCGAGTTTAGTTTCGAGGATCAGGCGGTACACGCAATGAACCGCAAGCAGCGGGCAGAGCTAGCTCGACGCCGCATTGGCATGGTGTTCCAAAGCTATCATCTGTTGGATGATTTGACCGTTGCTGAGAATATCGATCTGCCGCTTTCTTACAAGGACATTCCGCGATCGGAGCGGCAGGCGCTTGTGGCGGATACGTTGGACAGGTTCCACATTGTGGGTAAGAAGGATCTCTATCCAAGCCAGCTTTCCGGGGGGCAGCAGCAGCTGGTGGGGGTGGCGCGAGCGGTGATCCACAAGCCTTCGCTGCTGCTGGCGGATGAGCCGACGGGTAATCTGCATTCGGAGCAGTCGCGGGAGATTATGGAGCTTTTTCGAAAGCTGAACCAAGAGGGTACGACCATCGTGCAGGTGACGCATGCGGAGGCCAATGCGGCGTATGGAACAAGGGTGATCGAGCTACGGGATGGCTGGTTGTCGCACGATACGGCAGGTCTGCTCGCGGAGGTTCGGTCTTGATGAGGGCGGAGGGTTTGCGATGCGGTACTGGTTTGATCTTGCTCGCGACTGTCTCAGCAATGGGACAGGTGGCAACCTCGCCGGCGCTACGGTTGGATATACCGCATTCGTACAATCCAATCAGTACGTATCGGGCGACCCTGGTGCCCCGCCCGAACCTGGCGAACTCTGCAAGGATCGATGCGCTTGTACAGAACGGGGTTCTGGAGTTGAGCTTGCGCGATGCGGTCGCGTTGGCGCTCGAGAATAATCTCGATCTGGCGATTGCGCGCTATAACCTGCCGATTGCGCAGGCCGATATTTTGCGGACGCAGGCGGGCGGTACGTTTCGCGGTGTAAATACCGGAGTGGTCCAGAACACCCCGGGTGGTGGTGTTGGTGGCTTTGGATCAGGCTCGAGCGGTGCAGGCGCTGGTGGAACTTCGGGCGGTGCAGGCGGTGCAGGAGCGGGCGCTTCTGGCCTGGTGTCTTCTACGTTAGGAACGGGAACGAGTGTTTCGTCCTATGATCCGGATATCACGGGAAACTTCAACATCGAGCACTACACGGAGCCGTTGTCGAATCAACAGATCTATGGAGTTCCCACGCTGCAGCAGAATACGACGGTCGGTGATATCGGGTATGTGCAGGCTTTTCCTACAGGCACAACCTTCTCTGCATCGTTCAGCAACAATCGCGCCACGACGAACAGTCCGTTCAGCTACTTGAATCCAACATTGAATACGTACTATCACTTCGGTGTTCAACAGCAGTTGCTTGCCGGGTTCGGACTGGGACCGAATCTTCGCTTCCTGAGAATTGCAAAGAACAACCAACGCATCTCGGACGAAGCCTTCAGGCTGCAGGTTGTGACTACGGTGACGCAGATCGCAGATATGTACTGGGACCTTGTTGCGGCCTACGAGGATGAGCAGGTAAAGACGCGCTCACTTGAGTTTGCACAGCAGGCTCTGGATAGCGGACGTAAGCAGCTTGCGCTGCAGGCCATTCCAGCAATGGACGTGATGAAGGATGAGGCGGAGGTGGCAAGCCGTGAGCAGGACCTGACTATCGCGAAGACAACGCTTGAGTTTCAGGAGTTACTGATCAAGAATGCGCTTACGAAGAATCTGGATGATCCGATCCTGGAAGCGATGCCGGTGCGTCCAACGGACAAGAGCTCGGCTGGTGCGGACCAGACACAGGGGCTTGGCACCCTAGCTGTGGGACGACTTCGGACAGAGAACATCATTACGCGTGCGCTGCATGACCGACTGGAATTGGGTGAGTCAGACATTGACCTCGATAATCGGCGCCTGAGTCGCGATGCCGCTCGAAACGCGCTGCTGCCGACGGTGACTCTGACGGCATCGTATGCCGGTACAGGGCTGGCAGGTTTGCAGAATCCGGTGGCTGGGCTAACTTCTACAGCGCCGACGGGGTTCGGTGGTGCGGTTACGGATGCCTTCAACAACAGCGCTCCCGACTACTATGTGGGGTTGCAGGTGAATATTCCACTGCGGAACCGAGTGGCGAAGTCGGACCAGTATCGAGCGGAGTTGGAGACGCGCCAGTCGGAGCTGCGACAGCAGCAATTGCGGAAGCAGATCCGCATTGAGGTGCGGAACGCCCAGTATTCTCTGGAGCAGAGCGAAGCGAGAGTGACGTCTGCACGGAAGGGTCGCGATCTGGCTCAGAAGACCTTCGACATCACGGCTAAGGAGCAAGAGCTTGGAGCAGGCTCAAATTACCAGACACTGACAGCGCGCCGGGATTTGGCGGCATCGGAGTCGACGCTGGTTGCTGCACTGACTGCATACCAGAAAGCAAAGATTGAACTCGATCGGTCGGTGGGGTCTACGCTGGATGCGAACGATATTTCTATAGAATCGGCGAAGACTGGTATTGCGCCCGTGAGACAGTCGGGTGGCCAATAGGCGCGAGTGGAGAGACGGTGACGGACGAGCAGCGGAAGGACGGGGGAGCGGCCAACGCGGAGAGTCCATGCCGACTGCTGATTGCGGATGATCAGGCTCATATTCTCGAGGCGCTACGGCTGCTTCTGCAGCCAGAGGGCTACCGATTGGAGATGGTGCGAAGTCCTGCGCTGGCACTTGATGCACTGAGGAACGACAGCTTCGATGGTGCCTTGATCGACCTGAACTATACGAGGGATACCACCTCTGGTCAGGAAGGTTTGGACTTGGTGGCGCAGGTTCGGCAAATAGATGCTCAACTGCCGATCATCGTAATGACGGCCTGGGGAAATGTTGATCTTGCTGTCGAAGCGATGAGACGTGGCGCGAGCGACTTCATCCAGAAGCCATGGGAGAATGCTCGCCTGCTGAGTGTTTTGCGCACCCAGCTTGACTTGCATCGGAGCCAGAAGAGAGCGCAGTGGCTTGAGGCTGAGAATCGCATTCTGAGGGCTGCGGGGACTATCGATTTTATTGCGACTGCGCCGGCGATGCGACAGGTCCTTGACCTGATGGCGCGGGTTGGTCCTTCTGATGCGAATGTGCTGATTACTGGCGAGCATGGGACAGGTAAGGAGGTCGTTGCACAGACGCTGCATCGGCTATCCAATCGGGCTGACCGATCGCTGGTGGCGGTGAATACAGGTGCGCTCCCGGAGGGTACCTTTGAGAGCGAGCTATTCGGCCATGTGAAGGGGGCGTTTACAGACGCTCGGACGGATCGGATCGGGCGCTTCGAGTTGGCAAACCACGGAACGCTTTTCCTGGATGAAATTGCGAACATACCTGTGAGGCAACAGGCAAAGCTGCTTCGAGTTCTGGAGTCAGGCGAACTGGAACGGGTTGGATCGTCGAAGACGCAGAAGGTCGATGTGCGCGTGCTTTCAGCGACGAATGCGAACCTTGCGGCAGAGTGTGCAGCGGGGAATTTTCGAGAAGACCTGCTATTTCGTTTGAACACGGTCGAGATACGTCTGCCAGCCTTGCGGGAGCGTCGAGAAGACATCCCTGCGCTTGCTGGTCACTTTCTCGCCCGATATGCGGTGCGCTACCGCAGGGTCATCCAAGGATTTGAGCCGGCAGCAATGCAAGTGATGATGCAATTTGCGTGGCCGGGGAACGTGCGGGAGTTGGACCATACGGTGGAACGAGCAGTCCTGATGGCGCGAGGAGAACGCATCGAAGCGGCAGATCTTGGACTGAGCTTGAACGCGGATATGCAACGGTCAGGCGCGAGTAATCTGGAGGAGATGAGCCTTGAGAGTGTCGAGGCTATTCTGATTCGGAAGGCGCTGGCGCGTTTCTCAGGCAACGTCAGCCATGCAGCGGATGCGCTGGGATTGAGCCGGGGCACACTCTACCGGCGCATGGAGAAGTATGGCCTTTGAGTCGCGACGAAAGCGGCTCGCGTTAGGTCGCTCCGGCAGACGGTTGAGCTTCGAGCGGCGCATACGGATCTGGCTGTATTTGCTCGGCCTTCCAGTGCTGTTGTTGTGCTTGATATCGCTACGCCAGGCTACTGTTGAGAGTTCGATGCAGTGGATCGTCGTGTTCGCGGTCATCGCGGCCTGGTGGTTTGCCGTTACCTTGTTGACGGAACAGATTGTACGGCCGCTCCAGACTCTATCGAATGTGGTGGCCGCCTTGCGAGAGGATGACTACTCCTTTCGGGCACGCGGTGGCCGCAGGAATGATGCCCTCGGCGACCTTGCGCTCGAAATCAATGCACTTGCGAGCATGTTGCAGGGACAACGTGCGGGCGCGCTGGAGGCGATGGCGCTCGTGGAGCGCGTTATGAGCTCGATGCAGTCGCCTGTATTGGCGTTCGATCCGAACGGACGGTTGAAGTTGCTGAACGAGGCGGCGGAGCACGCATTCGGTTTGAAAAAGGGACTTGCACTGCATCAAGGTGCGCACGAATTGATGCTGGACTACTTGTTGGAGACTGCTGATGATGGGGTCCTTTCGCTCGGCGCTACACAGCAGACTACGCGATGGGTGGTGAAGCGAAGCGGTTTCCGGCTGCGCGGTATTCCCCATACCCTCTTCGTGCTGTCTGATGTCAGCGTGGCTTTGAGAGAGGAGGAGCGGGTTGCGTGGGAGCGCCTGATTCGCGTGCTTGGACACGAAATCAATAACTCTCTCGCACCGATCAAGTCGATCGCGGGGAGTCTCCGAGATAGATTGGCAGCGCTACCTCTCGGCGCCACCGAGCATGAGGATTTCGAACGCGGTTTAGAGGTCATTGCAAACCGTGCGGAGTCTCTGAACCGTTTTCTGCAAGCGTATCGGCAGCTGATGGGATTGCCTGCGCCTGCGCTCGCGAGGTTTCCGCTTGCCGGGCTGGTGAGACAAGCGGCGGCGCTTGAGACTCGGCTGACCGTTGTTGATCTTGGTGGTCCGTCCATCATGGTTATGGCAGACGCAGACCAGATACAGCAAGCGTTGATCAATCTCCTTCGGAACGCCGCGGAGGCGGCACTTGGTCCTGATACTCGGAGCGATGTAGAGCCACTGGTTGACATAGGGTGGGAACTTGACGGGGCGGAGATTGTCCTTGCGATTCGTGATAACGGTCCAGGATTGCTGAATGAAGCAAACCTTTTCGTACCTTTTTATACGACCAAACCTGACGGCACAGGTATCGGGCTTGTTCTGGTGAAGCAGATTGCTGAAGGGCACCAGGGATCAGTGCGGTTGAAGAACCGGAGTGATGGTACGGGGTGTGTCGTTGAGTTTCGTATACCGTACCGGCATGAGGCCTGAACGCGGCGGTTCAGGGGGTTGCTTGTAACATCATGACAAACTGCGTGCCCTGACCGAGCTGGACGCTTTGGTTTGGAGTTGTAAGCAGAGTGCTACAGCCGGGACCAGCCTCGGGTTGGAGCTTCAGTTTAGGAATGCCGAGGACGGCACCTGGACGAATTGTGCCGGGTGCGCCACCAGGATTGAGGTTCTGGTCGTTTGCCGTACCCATGGCAGAAGCTACATCGGAGATCTGGCGAGTCGATCCTCGTCCCAATTCCGTTGGAAGTGCGTTGTGAAGTCCCTGGAACTCTCCGGGCGGTGCGAGCAGACCGAGAGTGCTGATTGCCAGTTGCTTCTTGCCTTGCCCATCGCAGTCGCCGTGATCGAAGGTGAGGGCAAACTGGGCGTCTCCAGAGGTCTTGGAGAATGTCGACGCCATGACGTGGCCGTAGAGTATGGCATTGGGAGAGAGGGTGCATCCGGGCGAGGTCCAACCCTGTATCACCTGTACAGAGATGGAGGAACCGGCTTTCAGGTGCCTGGAATCCCAGAAGCCCGTCGTTCGTGCCTCGATAGTTGAGGATATCGGATGGACTGTGTCTTCGAGATGCTGGCAAATGGGCTGGCTGGCAGGCGCTGCGGAGGCGACACCGGCAGTCGAAGAGGTCGAGGTTTCTGCGGCGGAGACCTGCGGGTCCATCGACTCAAACCTCACCAATCCATCGCGGTAATCCAAATGGATGGTCATGGAGTGCAGCAGGTCAAAGCCGAGCATGCCGCCGATCTGCAATCCGGTCGTTCGTTCGACGGCGGAGGTATTCATCTCGAGCATGTGAGGTTGGTGGGGTATGAGCAGATTCGCAAACTCCAGATTGAAGTTGTCCCGATAGACCTGAATCGTTGCACCGGAGGTGGTTTGCACTGCGTTGGTAAAATTCATTTTGGTTGACGAGACGGAGTGCGCTACCTCGGAGGTCATCGTGCTGAAACGAATGCCAGAGTCAAGTACGAAGAGCCGACGCTCTTTGTTGTTCAACAAGACTGGGACGAGTAGATAGTGCTGTCGGTGATAGACAGGGCTGAAGCCACGCAACTCCGCTGCATCGGAGCGATCGCCGGGTAGGGAACTGGCTTGCGGCGGGAGTGGAGCCAAGGTTAGTTTCGCATGCGTGTAGTCGAGGGTGATGAGGTAAGGAGCGAAGAGATCCATGCCGATGAAGCCGTCTCCATTACCTGCAAAGGGTGTCTCGCTAACGCCGACAGTGCAGTCCCTGAATTCGAAAGGCCCTACTTGTATACGGTCGGCATGGACCGTGCCGGATGGAGTGCTGTCATTAGACTTCAGGCCGTTCGCGTCGGCTAATGCTCGACTGATATAAAGGCCTGAAGCTGCCGTGTCGACCTGCAGAGTGGATTTCGTTTGAGGGAATTGCACCTCAAGGCGATACGCGTCGATATTCTTACCGTCGCGCATTGAAGGGAGCAGCGGCAGGGTGGCTGACGGAATCGTCGGCAATATCTGGCAGGTCTGGGAGTTTTCTGAAAGAAGAGACAGCATGGACCGGGCTGAGGCTTCGGCCATCGTCTTCACCTCCGGGGTCATCTCGTTGGTGGAGGACAGCGACTGCTGGATGCTAAGAATGTCGTTCGTCGGCGAGACGGTCCTCACCCATGCTCGCCGGATCTCGGGATCGGTCGGATCGATATCATAGGCGCTCTGGATCTCCTTACGTTCCGAACTGTACATGGAGTCGATACGAAAGATACGGCTGCGGATAAGGTGAGCGCGCGCGTAGCACGGGTTGGATGTAGCTATGGTCTGGAGGCTTTGTGCTGCAAGCCAAGGTTGGCCCTGGCGAAGCTGCACTTCAGCTTCAGCGGTAAGCAGAGGTACAGAGTCGGGGCTGCCTGGCAGGACCGCATCGAGGGTCGCAATAGCCTTCGGGATTTTCCCTTCGTGAAGCAGCGTTCGTATGAGACCGGCGGTCAACTCAGCATCATGTGGCTGCTGCACGATCTGTTGCGTGTATAGCTCTTCAGCGTTCGGGTAGATTCCTTCCGCATAAGCTGTGTCGGCCGGTGTAGCAGTTCGTGTTGATACTTTGGGACAGGTAGCTTCCTGTCCAAAGGTATGAGTCGCTGGGAGGAGTACCGCTAAGGCTAGCGCGAAGATGAACGGCAGATGGAGCGGAAGATTAGGCATGGACTGTGATCCCCAGGGCGGCGAGTTTCTTGTCGAGAACAGGTGCCCATTGTTGCTGCGATGAAAGCTCCATCGCTTCGACCATTTTCTTTGCAGTGAGGTAGTGCACTTGCGCCTCGGAGTTGCGTTCAAGCGCATGGAGAGCATCACCTGCTGCAACCTGACCCTCGAAATTGGCAGGATCAATCGCCAGCGCAGCTTCTGCGAAGTGGAGAGCGCCTAGGTGATTTTTCGAATCAAGAAGTGCCTGAGCCCTCCACAATGGCTGCAGCGAGGCGACCTGCGGAACGGTAAAGTCTCCGTTGAAGACGGCTATCCCGTTTGCAATGACGGCATCAGGTTTGCGTTCGAAAAAAGTCTGATAGGGATTTAGAACTTTTGAACCAAACTCAAAGCCATTTAGATCGGCGAAGCTTATCAAGACAGGTCCGTGAATGGTCGGCGGAACATCAATGTCCACTTGGCCATGCGTATCGGCGGTTGGGAGGAGTTTGCAGGGAACACCGTAGTCCGAAGGAAGGAGGAATGGAGCGGGGAAGTAAGCAAACCAGCACTCATGCACGTTGTTTGCGTCAAGATATTGCTTCGTCCATTTGAGCTCCTGACCCCAGTCGGTAGCCGAGTCGGAGAGGTAGAGGTGAGTCTTAGTGGGTCCGCCCCATAGGATGTTGGCGTAGGGCATGTAGTTCGGAAACATGCGGACTGAATCGATTGCATGGCAAAGGAGGAAAATGGCGATCGGATAGATCCACAAGCGTTTCTGCTGCAGGAGTAAGCACGCTCCGCCGCCAGCCAGCGCAAAGGCAAATGGGAAGACGGGGAGAACATGGCGCACTCCAATGTTCAATGGTCCCGCCATCGCGACAGCTAGATAAAAGACAGCTGGTAAGGCAAGAAAGTAGACTTCGCGTGGTTTCCGTACGAAGCCTGTGGCGAAGGCGAAGACAGCCAGCAACAGGAGACCAAGGACGCCAACGGAGCATTTCAGTGAGAGAGCCACTGGAAAGTAGAACCATTGCCCATGGGCATAAAGCTTGCCAAAGATGTAGGTCGGCATGAACGCCGCTACCCGTTGCACATCAATCAGCCCATAGAGGTAACTTTCGGGGAGCAGATGATGGTGCGCACAGAAAAGAATGACATGAGCAGGAATTGTCGTGAGACCTGAGGCCTGATGGTCAAGTCCGGGCATGCTGACACCGCTCGGTTGCATCGCATAGCGAAAGCTGTATACGCCCCAGAGGACGAAGATGGCGAGGGCGGCCATCGCGAATAGTGCAGCACCGAGGTGAATTGTGTCTCTCAGGATTGACTTGCGGCGTTCATACCACTTGCCGGAGAGCTCTCCTGTTGCAAGCAAAAGGAGAATTGGTAAGAGCAGAATGCCGGAGTGCTTCGACACGAGAGTGAGGCCGAAGGTGAGGCCGCAGACGAGGACTCGTTGTCCGGATGGTGCCTTGACGTACCGATAGAACGCATACACAGAGGCGAAGAAGAGACAGGTCGCACCCGAGTCAGTGGTTACAAAAGGTGCGTTCGTGAGGATGGTTGGATCGAAGACAAAGAGAATCATCGCGATCAGGCCAGCGGCCGTGCCGAACATCTCACGACCCGCCAGAAAAAGCAGGGAGGCTAAGAGCAGAGCAAAGATTGAAACGGCCATATGGACACGAAACAGCAGGGAGTCGGCTGTGTAGTAGCCACCGTACCGAGGATCGTTGCGAAATAGCAACTCGCGGCCGCCGTAGTACGCCTCGTCCTTAAAGAATCGCCCCTGCCGAGGAGCGATTCTCAGGTCAAGCCCTAGTAAAGGGAGTGTAGCCACGAGTTTTACAAGTGGGGGATGTTCGGGGTTGAGGCTGTACTCTCGGTGCTTCCAATTCATGTAGCCAGAGAAGATGTGATCCCCTTCGTCCCAGCTTGCCGAGGCCTGTCGTGTCGAGAGAGCTATTTCACAGATCATGATGAGAAGCAACGCCGCAGCTGCAAACCAAGCCCATCGTTCACGCTTTGCTATCAAGGTGCTCACCGCCCGCAACCATCATACGGAAAGGGCCTGCGGGAGCACGAGAGGTTTACTGCCCGCCGGTCTTACGTGCGGTTACAGTGATGCCCATGCCGCTCAGCTTGCTGCGAGCGAGCGTGGCCTCGGGAGATGCGGGATAGCGCGCGATGAGGGCGCGAAGTTCGCGGACGGCTGCGTCATTCTGCTTGAGAGCCAGCAGCGCCTGACCTTTGTGGAGGCGTGAGGCGGGGACTTTATTGCTGGCTGGGAAGTGATCAAGGACCATGTCATAGTCCTTGACGGCCTCATCATATTTGGCTGCCCGGTAATCAATCTCGCCGAGGTAGTAGAAGGCGTTTCCGGAAAGAGCGTGATCAGGATAGTCGCGGATGACATCCGAAAACTCGCCAGCGGCCAGTGAGTACTTTGCGGCCATGTAGTCGCCAAGAGCGGACTTGTACATATCGTCCACGGCTCCCGCTGGAGCTGCGGAGACGGGTGCAGTTGTGTCGGGCAACGGCGCGGCCGGGGTCATCGAGGCCATGGGGCTTCCCGCAGCGGGCTTACCGCGACGGCCGGTTGGTGGAGTCGCTGGAAGCGTCTGTGGCTGCGTAGTGTCGGGGACGGAGCTGACGGGCGGAGCCGTTACTTGAGGCGTCGGGCTGCCGGCACCGATACTTTGCTGCTGATTCTGGATGTCCTGCGTCAATTTTTCGAGCCGAGCCAGGCGGGTCTTCATCTCATCGAGCGAATCGTTCAGGGCCTGGACTTGGCCACCGACAGCGTCGAGCTTCGCGCCCGTCGCCTCTTGCTGGGTCTGTAGGTTGCGCTGCAGGGCGTCCATGTTGGCTGACATCTTGTTGACAGTGTCGGCGCTCTGCTGGACGAGGTCCTTCATGACGCCCATACGCTCGTCGTTCGACTGTTGGAGGCGTGCAACGGCATCCTGCAGCTGCTGGATCTGGGTTTGTAGCTGGATCATGTCCTTATTCGCCGCAAAGGCTGGGGCAGCAAAGAGGACGAGGGTTAGGAGCGTGGAAGCGCGGCGGAGATGCTTACTTTGAGAGATCATGGGAACTCCGATGGAAGGCGAGTTGGAGGAGTGGGGTTCGCATAAGCGAAAACCCCACCCTTTGTGATGAGTCTACAAAGAATGGGGCGTCCGATAGTTTAACTACTTTAGCGGTCGAGTGAGAACTGACCACGACGATTTTGCTGGTAGCAGCTCTCATCAGCTTCGGTGCAGAACTGCTTTTCCTTACCGTATGAGACTACGCGGAGACGGCTTGCCGATACTCCGGCATTGACCAATGCGGTCTTCGCAGCATTTGCACGATTTTCGCCGAGGGCAAGGTTGTACTCGGCTGAACCACGCTCGTCACAATAGCCGCCGATGATGACCTTGATGTTTGGATGTGCCTGAAGGTAGGACGCTGCGTGAGTAGCATTTGCCTGCGCATCCGGACGAAGATCGTAGCTGTCGTAGTCGAAGTAGACATCCTGAACGTTTTGATGGAACGCCTCTTCGCTGCCCATATCACCGTTCGCGTCAGCTACGGGCGCAGTCGGAGCGGTCGGTACTCGAACAGTGACACGAACATTGGCTTCAGTATCGCCGCCGCCACCCTTGGCTACGAGGTGAAAGCTGGTCGAGGTCGATGGGGAGACGGTCTGCGTGCCGTTCGCCGGAACCGTGCCGATGCCGTCGATGGAGACAGAGTCTGCATTCTGAGTGCGCCAATTAAGGACGACCGACTGGCCAAGATCGATTGCCAGGGGATCAGCGGTGATGACTGCGGTAGGGGCATTGCCGCCGTTTGAGGGAGCGCCAGACATTGTGCCGATGTTGGAGTCGATACCCTTCTTATGGCAGCCAACGGCGGCGCTCAGTACAACGGCGGCGCCTATGGTGAAGATCTTGCGGATTGCAGGATGAGTCGAGTTCATTTGATTTCTCCTAGGTAGTAGTCAGATTTATTTCCTGAAGCTATTGGCGAATGTATGGACATCACCGCTCTGCTCTGAATGACAGTAGATCGTGGAGTGGTCGGCTATTTCCAACTCCAGTTTGGCATGTCTCCGCCGCCACCGGTGAGGGCGTGGCGTTGAGTTCCGTCAGCGAGCATCGTCCAGACCTTGGTATCGCCGGGACGACCGCTGGCGCTATTTGCATACACGATGTGGCGGCCATCAGGTGACCAGGAAGGAAAGTCGCAGCGACCACCATCGTGGGTAAGCTGGATCCACTTTTTGCTTGCGACTTCCATCACGTAGATGTCCTGGCCGCCGGGTGCTCCTGGACCGTATTTGCGATCCCAGGCGAAGGCAACAAACTGGCCGTTTGGCGACCAGGAGGGAGATGTAGCGTAGCCGCCATCGGTCATGCGCTGAATGCCGGAGCCGTCCGTCTCCATGATGTAAAGCTGAGGGAGACCTGTCCGGCCGCTGATCCAGGCAATCTGCGCCCCGGTCTTTGGATTGTAGGTTGGCGAGACATCCGGGCCTTTGAAGCTTGTAACGCGACGGGAGAGACCGCCGGTCGCGTCGGTGATCCAAATGTCTGGATCGCCGGAGCGGGAGGACGAGAATGCAATCTCGCGTCCGCTGGGCGCCCAAGCGGGCGAAAGATTCGTGCCGCCAGTCGATGAGAAAGCCACCGTGCGATTCAGAAGGAGAGAGTACATCTGGATCTGGAAGCCGTACTTACCAAGCGTTGAGAAAGCAACGCGAGAGTTATCCGGCGATACGCGGGGTGAGATGGAGACCGTACCGAGATGAGTGATGGCGTGCTGATTCGCACCGTCATAGTCCATCATCCATATCTCTTTCGTTCCGCCAGCGATGTGAACGTAAAAGATCTTCGTCTCGGCAATTCCAGAGACGCCGCCACCCAAACGGAAGATGATCTCGTCGGCAAAGCGATGCGCAATCTGGCGAGCGCTGTTCTCGCTGGGCTCTTCGCTGTACTGCTTGGCGAGAACCTGTGGGTACTGGGAGTTTTTAGCGTCGAAGAGATAGCCACTTACTACCAGCTTGCCTGACTGGATACCGAGAGAGCCGAAGGCCACCATGGCCGCCGAAGCTGGAGCGCCGGACCACTGAGGCAAACTGATTTCGGAAGGGCCACCGGGAGTCGCCTGGGGTGTCAGTGACTTCGAGACCATATCGAAGATGCCGGCATTGGCGAGGTCAGAGTAAAGGGTAGTATCGAAGGTGCTCTTGTCCGTTGCGACCTGAGAGTCTGCAGTAGCAGGCTTGAAGTCGGCGACAGCGACACGGATGCGGTCGGCCCCGCTTGACGTTTCTGTCTTGAACCAGTCCTGTGCGGGACTCGCCACGGCTAAGGCGGATAGGGCGAGCAGCAAAACAAGGGACTTACGGGCGCGGGAGGTTTGACGCAGACTTATCATTCTCTTCCATGGTAGACGCAAAGACGTTATGTTGCGTTGATTGAGCAGGCAGAATGTTGCTCTCCATGGTTCGATGCAACCACGATGCTAGATGAGACGGGCAGATTTTGCCTAAACGGTGGTGTCGGCCCATTGTCACTGCCGCTTGTAGTCAAAGGAATATTCGACAGTAATGTGGTCGCCTGCAGGGAGCGGCCCGAAGCCCTCCACACGCTGGATCGCGCGCATTGCGGAGGTGTCGAGTGAAGGTGAACCGCTGCGCGTCTCGACACGGGGGTTCGAGGGCACTCCGTCCCGATTGATGTCGAAGACGATGGTGACCCGCTTGCCATTCGAGGCGACCGGGTCCGCTTCCTGGGTAAACCACTGCTCGGCTACCTTTTTGTTGACGATGTTGATGTAGTAGGCGAAGCGCGCGCCAAAGGTTTTGTCTTCCACGTTGACGCTGGCCGTGCCGTTCTTAAGTTGCATTGTGGCCATGGCTACGCGGACGCCGGGAGCTTCACCAGTCGCGGCCTTTGTGGGTTTCGGCGGTTCGGGCGTGGGATGCTTCGGCGGCTCAGGGGTGGGCTTCTCGGCCACTTTAACCGGTTTGGTGATTTTCTTAGGGATTGCTACTTCATTTGGCTTGGGCGGCGGCTCGGTCTTCTCTTTCGCAACCACGGGGGCAGGGCTTGGTGTTTCTGAGGCGAGGACGTTCTTCTCGTCAATCTTCTGCTTCGGCGGCAGAGGAATCGACGCAACCATGGTGGCCTGGATTGCCCCAGCCGTGGCCTGGTCCTGTCCCCATGGCTTGGTGTGTGGGTGAAGGTATGCGGCTCCGATGATGCAGCCGGCGATTACGACGTGTAGGAGAATAGATCCGCCGAAATCTTTGGCGGTACTGGCTTTCTCCTGCTCGGATTTGAGCTGCGTTGGGATCGGTGGCTCCGGTGTTTACAAGCGAAATCCGCTCAAGTGAATGAGTATTTACTTGGCGTCGAGTGGTTGGGTCACGATGCTGATGTTGGTGATGCCAGCTTGTTTCACTGCGTCCATTACGGAGGCGAACGCGCCGAAGGGAACGCGTTCGTCAGAGCGGATGTAGACGATGCGCTTAGCGTCAGGCCTGGTCCCTGTGCGGAGACGCTCGGGAAGCTCGTTGACGTTTATGGGCTTATCCTGCAGGAAGACGGATTGATCTTTGTCGATCGTGATGACCATCCGTTCCTCAGTAAGCTGATTGACGGATCGGGTATGCGGCACCGCAACTTCGATTCCGGATTGCAGAACCGGAGCCGTCAACATAAAGATAAGCAGCAGAACGAGCACAACGTCGACGAGTGGCGTGATGTTGATCTCAGCGAGCGCCGTCTGGGTACGCGCCCGGCCACCGCTCTGGACGGAAAAGGCCATGGCTAGTAGTCCCTTCGGCGGGGTTCTTCGGGCTGTCGCCTAATTTCTTCCTGCGGAGCAGCGGGTGTGATCATGGCAGCGTTTTCGATCGCATTAAGGAGTTCGCGGCCAAAATCGTCCATACGAGCCCCAAAGTCGCGAAGGCGGGCGGTGAGTTGGTTGTAGCCTACGACGGCAGGGATGGCCACGACGAGACCGGCGGCGGTTGTAATCAAGGCTTCCGAGATGCCGGGAGCTACAGCGCGAAGGGTGGCGGCGCCGGAAGTTCCGAGGCCGTGGAAGGCGTCGATGATCCCCATGACTGTGCCGAGAAGGCCGATAAACGGGGCGATAGCAGCGATCGTTGCCAGCCACGTCATCCGTGACTCCATGACCGTAAGGGCCTCAGATGACGCGGTCTGGGCGGCCCGGTCGAGAGCTATGGGGTTGCGAGGAAGGCCTCGGCCTCCAGTCTGACGCTGGTATTCGTCGTGAATCTCGTTGAATACGGCAACCAGAGGGCTGGGCTTGAATTGGTCAGAGACTGTAGCGATCTCGGAGAGGCGTCCAGACTTGCGGAAAGCCCTCAGAAATCGCTTGCCTTGTGTCTCAGCTTTGCCGAAGCTCGACCATTTCGAGAGCATGATCGACCATGAAAATATGCTGCATAGCAGTAGGAGGATGAGGACCCCTAGCGCTACGGGACCGCTATTATGGACCATCTCAAGGAGAGCGCTGTTGCCGGAAGGGGCGGCGGCGGAGGGGTCGACAGGAGTGGCAGCATCTTGAAACCAGTGCAGGGTGAGCGATAGGATTGCGGCTGAAATCGTCATCTAGAGACTAGTGTAAAGGTACTTCGGTGGACCAGGCACGAAAGGTACCCTCAGAGGAACCCCCAGCCTTAAGACGAGGTTCGTCCCGTAGTGGATTAGAAGATTGAGGTGTTTAGGTCATAGCCTTCAGGGAAGTAAAGGCTCAGCAGCTACTCTTGTTCCAAAGCGCGAGAACCTTGGGTGAAAGATACTTCTCGATGGGCTGGTAGTGCTCGCAGCGAGCTTGCTGGAATTCGAGTAAAGCGTGTTGTTCAAGGCTCTTGTGCTCGGTTTTACCACGAGGATCGGCGAGTAGAGCTTGTGAAGCGAACGTTGCGCCCAAGTAAAAGTAGGCTACACCACGGTTTCGGACTCCGCCCGCTGTAAGGTAGAGCGAGATCGCGTCTCCTGCCTCGGCAAGTTGGGATCTATAGTAATCATGAAGGCCAATTGACAAAGTGTTTTCAAGGCCTTGCGGGGTTTTCTGCATGTTGTCCATGATGTGCTGTTTACCTGCAAGTGCTTCAGCCTGACGCGGGTTGATTGCAAGGACACGCTCGAAGGCTTGGAGAGCGGCGTCTACATCTTTGCGCGATTCTGCGGCGTGCCCCTCCGCCAGGGCTGCCCTAATCTTGGCGTCGTTGTCGGGCGCTTTCGGAATTTCTACCGGTTTTTTGGTGTCCGCCACGACCGGTTTGGTAGGGGGCGGTGTGCTGGGCTTGTTCACTGTTGCGGCCGCGAGCAGCACTTCAACTTCTTGAAGCTTTCCACCTGGATTCCCGGGACCATTTGGCCGGATAACCATAGCAAATTTGTACTTTTGCTGGGCAGCCTGATAATTTCCATTTTGCTTTGCGGCATCACCTGCCTGCATCGCATCCTGATAGATGCGAATGTTGGTGAGGATTTGCTGAACTGAAGACTGTAGTTCGGGGACCTGCACCTGCTTCGCGTTGGCCTCTGCAGTTGCTAAATCACCACGATCGTAGGCTGCCTGGGCTGCAATAAGAGTCTCTTTGTTTGCCGCGAGAAGTTGCGGATGGCCCTCTGCGTTCTTAGCTTCCTGCATGAGATGGACCGCATCGTCATGACGCAGCCCAAAGGTGATCTTGCTAAATTGCTTGACTGCGCCGGAATAATCCTTCTGCTGCATGGCGGCTTGCCCGGCGGCAAAGAAACCGTCAAAGGACTGAAGCTGCTCGTTCTCATGGTGTTGAGCGGCAACACACTTCTTGTCATACTTTTTGGGTTCGAGCTTAGCCGCGTCACACAGGAAGCCAACCGCCAACTCGACGTCGCCCTTCGACATGGCGAGTTTGTAACGTGCTTCGAGGTCGTCGGCCTGCTGCGCTGCCTGTTGGCCAGCACTGAGAGGATGTGGGACGAGGAAAAGAACGGCAATAGTCCATAAAGCAAGGAACCGAAAGTTCATAAAAGGTCCAAATCGTCTCTGTCGCAAATCGTTCCGGTCTCCGGTCTGACGAGGCTAAATCTCAGAAGGTCTGCTCCTGCCAGCATGGAGCCTTTCGCTCGATGCTGACGTAGAAGGTTCTCTAATTTTACTTGGCAGGCAGAAGATCTTCAGCGAATCAAAAGCGACAAAATCAATTTCATAGACATTTTCTGCATCCAGCTTTCGCCCAAGACCGAGAAGTGAAATCATGAGCGGGTGAGGCCCTTACTGAAAAGACAGACAGTAGCATTCAAAGCCTGGATAAATCTCCACCAAATTCAGGCCTTGATGCTCATCACCGGTTTGGCAGTTTTCCTATTCTACGGGTACACAATCACCTCTGGATTTGCGCCGTATGACGATCCAATTTTGATCGTCGGCAATCCGTCGGTCCACTCTATCAGCGCAAGCCTCAAATATTTCAGCAATTCGGTTTCATTTACAAGTGACTTGCGGGGCAGCGAAGCAGCGTTCTACCGGCCGCTGTTCTGGATGAGCCTGGCCGCAGACGCTAATCTTTGGGGATTGTCACCGATTGCGTTCCATATAACAAACCTGGTTCTTCACTGGGGGGATGGGATCCTCTTGTATTTTCTCCTTCACAGGCTGAAATCGAGTCAAGTGCAAAGTCTATGCATTACCCTCCTCTGGCTGGTTCTTCCGGTTAACTCTGAAGCGGTTGCCTGGATTTCAGGGCGAAGTTACCTGCTGGTTACCCTCTTTATCCTGGCGGCGCTGCTTTGTGCTGCGCGGTATCTTGCTGGGGAACCGAAAATCTTTCTTGCTGGTTACGGACTGGCTGCTGCGGTCGCTCTGCTCTGCCATGAACAGGGAGTATTGCTGCTACCACTGACTCTCCTCGTTGCCTTGTTGTTTGGGGCGGCTCGCACCCGGAGAGCGATGGAACTTTGTGTGATTGCGATACTCGTAGGCGGCGGATATGTACTGCTTATCAAGGCTCTCGGAGATAACAGCGGGCTCCGGTTTGGGGCTATTTCTTCGGTAGGATTGACGCTGGCAAGGTACATTGGATGGCTGCTTCTTCCCGTCCACATGAGTGTGGAGAGATCGACCGACACTCCGATAACCGGTTGGTCGTATGTGGCAGTACTTACGCTCCTGGTTGCCGTGGCGGTTATAATAACCCTGTTTTTCGTACGTAAGATCCCGAAGCTGGTTCGTGTGGGTCTCGTATGGATTCTGGTGTGCATGCTGCCGTTTACGGGCATTGTGCTGATCTACCAGGGAATGGCTGAGCGATTTCTCTACCTGGCCTCAATTGGACTGGCTATCTCTGTGGTTGCATGTTGCGCGTCAATCCGGGGGCAAACGCGCGCCTTTGTTATTGGCGTAGTCGCGCTTTGGGTGGTCTGGGGGGTTGGCCGTCTCGAGATGAGACTCGTGGATTGGCATAGTCCGTTGCGGCTCTATCAGAGTTCACTCAGGGCTACGCCAAGGAGCTTCAAACTCGGATATGACCTCGGCGCTCTCTATGAAGAGCAGGGGAGATACAACGATGCTCTTGAGGCGTATCGGGAGTCGCTTCGAATGAATATTGGCTATGAGCCGTCAATCGCTGGAATGGGGAATGCGTACCTACTGCTGAACGACCCAGAGATAGCGCGAAAGTTCTACGAGCAGGCGCTGGTTCGGAAGAATGATGACGTGAAAACCATCAACAACTATGGGACGGCTTTGGATCGGCTTGGGCGACTGAACGACGCCAAGCGCCAGTATCTGCGGTCGATCGCACTGGCTCCGACAGACGATACCGCCTACTGTGATCTGGCCGTGCTGTTCTATGACGCAGGTGATGCAGACGTGGCTGTGACGCTGTTCAAGAAGGCTATTTCAGTGAATGCGCACGATCCGCTGCCGTACTCAAACTTGGCAGCGATCTATGTAAAGCAAGGACACAAAGAGCTGGCGTTGCCGATGTACAGAGAGGTGCTGGAGCTCGACCCGGGCAATGAGTCTGCAATTCAGGCTGTCCAAAGTCTGCAGCGAAAGTGAAGCGTTTGCTATCCTCCCCCTTAGACCTGTCGTTTCGTGGTGCAGACGGTCATTGATTCGAGGGCGGAATGCTGCTGGAGTTGCGTGTTGAAAATTATGCGGTGATCGATCGCGCGGTGGCAAACTTCGGCCGCGGACTGAACCTGCTGACAGGTGAGACAGGCGCAGGCAAGTCGATACTTATCGATGCGCTGGCACTACTCCTGGGTGGTAAGGCAAGCTCCGACGTTGTCCGGCATGGTGCGGAAAAGGCGGTGGTCGGATGCGTCTTCGAGATGACGCTGGGTGCTCTGGCGATCCTCGAGGCGAACGGAATCGAGGCTGAGTCGGACGATATCCTTTTGCGGCGAGAGATCGTGGCCAATGGTAAAGGCCGAGTTTTTGTAAACAATCAGCCGACAACGGTTGGGGTGCTCCGACAACTTGCGCCGGAGTTGGCGCTGATTCACGCACAGGGTGAGACCATGGGGGCCTTTGACGCTACCCAGCAGAGACTCCTCATTGACCGCTTTGGCGGGGTGAGCACCGACTCGGTTACTGCTGCCTATGCTAGTTGGAAATCGACGACCGACAGGTTGGCCTTATTAGAGTCAGCTGAGCAGGACCGCTTGCGAATGGCGGATCTCTGGCGCTTCCAAAGCGGTGAGATCGACGGAGCAGGATTATTTGCGACCGATGAGGATGCGCAGCTTGAGGCAGAGAAGCGGGTGCTAGGCAATGCAGAGAAGCTTTACACCGCGGCGATGAGCGCTCACGATCTCTTATACGAATCTGAAAAGTCGGCTGAAACTACCTTGGGCGCGGCGCTGAAGCATGTAGAAGAGCTTGCTCGCTATGATGCCAGATTTACGGAGCCAGCACAGCAGCTTGCCGCGGCGAAGGCGACGATCGAGGACGTAAGCACGGAGGTGCGGGACTTCGCGGAAAATATCCATGCCGCCCCGGGTCGATTGGAAGAAATCGAAGATCGGCTGGCTGCGCTCGATCGGCTCAAGCGGAAGTATGGGCAGACGCTAGCCGAAGTGATTGCATTCGGCCAGGAAGTGGCCCGGCAACTAGCTGAGGTTGAAAACCGCGACGCGCTACTGGTGGAATTGAAGGCGCAGCAAGCCAAAGATGTTACGGCTTACCAAGTAGCTGCGGGAAACGCAACCTTGGCCCGGCAGGAAGCTGCGAAGCGGCTCGAAAAACTAGCGGAAACACAAATCAACGATCTTGCTATGCGGGTTCGGTTTGGAATCCAGGTGATCGCAGACGAAGAACCGGTGCACTGGACGGCGCACGGGTGGGACACTGTGGCGTGTTTGATTGCGACAAACGCTGGTGAGCCGCTTAAAGCACTCGATGAGATCGCATCGGGCGGCGAGATGTCGCGGGTCATGCTTGCGCTGAAGGTTACCGTAGAAGAGGGAAGCGCCTCGGGCTCACGCAAGAAAAAAATTCCGCTTCCTCGAACCCTGGTCTTTGATGAGATCGATATTGGGATCGGCGGTCGAGCGGCGGAGGCGGTCGGGCGCAAGCTCAAGACGCTTTCGAAGGGCCAACAAGTCCTTTGTATCACCCACCTCCCGCAAATTGCGGCCTTCGGAGATCAACATTTTCTGATCGAGAAGACGGAGAAATCTGGACGGACCCAGACCAGCGTTCGCAAGATGGAAGACGTCGAACGGAAGCAAGAGATAGCGCGCATGCTGAGTGGTGCAACGTTGACAGAAACGAGTCTCAAGCATGCGGAGCATCTATTAGAAAGTAGTAAGTAGCGACATCTCGCGTAAGCACGAAGGCATCCAAACTACCTGTAGCTAAGGAGATTGCGATGACCATTACCGGCAAGAAATGCGCCCACGAAACCTGTACTTGTATGGCTGCCGACGGCAGCCAGTACTGCTCAACCTTCTGTCAGGATTCGAAGGGTATTACCACCCTTGATTGTGACTGCGGGCATTCTGGATGTGTTGCTCAAAAGCTCTAGTGCGAAATTGATCACGCAAGTTCGGGTACGACGTGTAGTCTCTATGGCTTGCGTCGCGTCTTGCGTTGCACCATTCTTGGTTCAAATCAGTTCGCGAAATGGTCCGACGCGGTATACTAGCCAATGTGACGACTCTTGCTATTGACTCCATTAACCCTTCTGAAATAACCAGCAGCAATCCTGTTAAGCGTGTCCTGTTGCTGAAGCCCCGAGGTTTCTGCGCGGGAGTTGTGCGCGCGATCGATATCGTTCAGATTGCTTTGGATACTTTCGGCGCACCGATCTATGTGCGTAAGGAAATTGTTCACAATAGCTATGTCGTAACAGATCTGGCTAAAAAGGGCGCGATCTTTGTGAATGAGTTGGATGAGGTGCCGGAGGGTGCGCGGGTGATCTACTCCGCCCATGGCGTGTCTCCTGCTGTCAGGGAGCGGGCTAAGGAGCGCGGTTTGAAGGTTGTAGACGCCACCTGTCCTCTTGTTACTAAGGTTCACGTTGAAGCGATTAAATTTGCCAAACAGGGGTACTCTCTAGTGCTAGTCGGCCATCGCGACCATGAAGAGGTCGAGGGTACACAGGGTGAAGCGCCGGATGTGACGCAGGTCGTCTCTACTGTTGAAGAGGTCGAGGCTCTGGTTGTTCCAGATGAAAGCAAGGTCGCATATCTAACACAGACAACGCTCTCACTCGATGAAGCTGGCATCATGATCGATGCGTTGAAGAAGAGATTTCCCAAGATAGCCGGACCGCATGCGCAGGACATCTGCTATGCAACTGAGAATCGCCAGGTGGCCGTCAAGAAGGTGGCCCATGGTGCCGATTTAGTGCTCGTGGTTGGATCAGCCAATAGCTCCAATTCAAATCGGCTGGTGGAGGTGTCGAAGAATCTCGATACCAATTCATATTTAATTGATTCTGCGGATGCAATACAGCCGGAGTGGCTTGACGGTGTAAATACCGTAGCAGTAACTGCGGGTGCCTCTGCCCCTGAAGTATTAGTTAAAGATGTCGTGGATTATCTGCAATCCATGGGATACGGCGATGTCGATGAAGTTGAGGTGATGCCGGAGAATGTGCGGTTCGGTTTGCCACCAGAGATTGTTCGGGCGATTACACCTGCGCCTTCGGAAGTTCGTCCCTAGTCGCACAGGTACGGAGAGAGTTTGTCGAATCGATGAGTACAACACCACGCAATCCGCAGACGGCGAATCGGCCGGCACAGCCTCGCTTCGGCCGGATGGATCTGGGACTCGATCAAGTCGGCAAAGGAATCGCAAGCGCGCGGGATTGGCTCCTTGGCAAGCAGCATGCTGACGGTTATTGGTGCGGTGAGCTTGAGGCCGATGTAATGCTCGAGGCGGACTACATCTTTATGCACACCTTGCTCGGAACCGGTGATGCAGGAAAGATGGTTCGAGCTGTCAACGAAATTCTGCGCCATCAGAATGAAGATGGTGGCTGGAGCCAGTACCCAGGTGGACCATCTGACATCAACTATGGCGTCAAAAGCTATTTCGCACTGAAGCTGATGGGATGGTCTGCGGAGCATCCGACGCTGGTTAAGGCGCGAGACTGGGTGTTGGCACACGGCGGGGTCGTAGAGTGCAACACCTTCACCAAAATCTATCTTTGCTCTCTCGGGCAGTATGAGTATGACGCAGTCCCCGCGATTCCGCCGGAGATTGTTCTCTTCCCTAACTGGTTCTACTTCAACATCTATGAGATCTCTTCATGGTCCCGCGGCATTCTCGTACCGCTTTCGATCATTTACGCGAAAAAGCCTTTCAAGAAGATTGCTCCCGAGCAGGGTATTGAAGAACTCTTCGTTGGAGGACGCGAGAACGCCGACCTTCACCTGAAATGGGATCACAAGAAGCCGATTAGCTGGAGGAACTTCTTTCTTTTCTGGGATCGACTGTTCCACTTGGCAGAGCGAGTCCATATCCGCCCTTTGCGCAAAATGGCTATTAAAGCAGCCGAGAAGTGGATGTTAGAACGCCTGGAAAAGTCAGATGGACTTGGCGCGATCTATCCCGCAATGATGAATTCAATCATTGCGCTTCGCTATCTCGGATACTCCATCGATGATCCCCAGGTGATTCGGGCGATGGACGAGTTCGAAAAGCTGGGAATTGACTGTCCCGATGGTGAGGCGGGCTATCCAACGCCTACATTCAGAATGCAGCCATGCTACTCCCCTGTATGGGATACGGCGCAGGTCGTCTCTGCATTGGGGGAGGCCGGACTTGCCCGGACGGACCCGCGACTTCTCCGTGCGGCTGACTGGCTGCTTTCAAAGGAAGTTCGCCACAAGGGCGACTGGGCTGAAAAGGTTAAGAATGTTGAACCGGGCGGCTGGTACTTTCAGTTCAACAATGAGTTCAATCCGGACGTCGACGATACGGGAGAGGTCCTGTTGGCTCTTAACTACGTCGACAATCCGCGCGAGCGTTACCAACATGAGGTCTGTCAGCGAGCCCTGAACTGGATTTGGGCGATGCAATGCAAGAATGGTGGCTGGGCAGCCTTTGACAAAGACAACACGAAGACGATTTTTCAGTACATTCCGTTCGCTGACCACAACGCGATGCTGGATCCACCAACAGTCGATATCACTGGCCGCATGCTCGAGATGCTTGCACAGTACGGATTTACGCGCGCTGACAAAAGGGTCGAGAAGGCTGTGCAGTTCGTACTGAAAGAGCAGTCGCCGGATGGTAGCTGGTTCGGTCGCTGGGGCGTCAATTATTTGTACGGAACATTTCTTGTGCTGCGCGGGTTAGAGGCTATTGGAGTATGGAGTCACGAGCCGTGCATTCTGCAGGCCACAGAGTGGATCCGTATGATGCAAAACTCCGATGGAGGTTGGGGTGAGACCTGCGGTACTTACGATGATGATTTGCAGAAGGGCATTGGTCCGAGCACCCCATCGCAAACAGCGTGGGCTTTGCTTGGACTCTTGGCGGGCGGCGATAGTCGGTCGGATTCCGTCGCTAAAGGTGTTCGCTGGTTGATTGATCGCCAGCATCAGGATGGAAGCTGGGATGAGTTGGTCCCAGGACGTAACGGCGAAAGTTACTACACTGGAACGGGGTTTCCACGAGTTTTCTATTTGGGGTATCACTTATACAAGCAGTATTTTCCTCTTCTCGCACTAACGACGTATAAGCATTCCATGGAGCGGGAAGCTGCGTAGCAAGGTACAGAAACCTATAACGATAGTGAGTTTGACAGGCAGTTCTGAGGAGCAATCAACATGGCTGTACCGATTTCCCAGGCATGGACCGTAGCAACTTACGTGCTGAAACAGAAGTTCATGGGCAAGAAGAAGTACCCGCTTGTCCTGATGCTCGAGCCGTTATTCCGCTGTAACCTCGCATGTGCCGGATGTGGCAAGATCCAATACCCGGCACACATTCTCAAGGCTGAACTGTCGCCTGAGGAGTGCTTCAAGGCGGTAGATGAGTGTGGCACGCCCATGGTCGCGATACCGGGCGGCGAGCCTCTCCTCCACCCGCAGATGCCTGAGATCGTAGCTGGGCTTGTCGCTCGGAAGAAGTATGTCTACATGTGCACGAATGCTCTGCTATTGAAAGAAAAGTTACATCTCTTCAAGCCGAGCAAGTATCTCTCTTTTTCGGTGCATGTGGATGGACAACGTGAACATCATGATTTTTCAGTTTGTCGTGAGGGTGGCTATGACATCGCGATGGAGGGTGTTCGGGTTGCGGTTGAAGCTGGATTTCGTGTAACAACGAACACTACGCTGTTCGATGGCGCTGATCCCAACAGCGTGCGTGCGCACTTTGATGAGTTGATGGTCGCCGGTGTTGAGAGCATGATGGTCTCCCCCGGATATACCTATGACAAGGCTCCTGACCAGAAGCACTTTCTGGGGCGGGCACGCTCGAAGAAGATGTTTCGCGCCATTCTCTCAAACCGAAAGAGTTCCTGGCGCTTCAACGCCTCTCCAATGTTCATGGAGTTCCTCATGGGCAAGAAGGACCTTACATGCACGCCATGGGGTATGCCGACGTTCTCGATCTTTGGCTGGCAGAAGCCGTGCTACTTGCTTCAAGATGGCTACGCCGATAGCTTCAAGGCGTTGATGGAGACGGTGGAGTGGCAGAACTATGGAACAGAGAGCGGTAACCCACGTTGTGCCAATTGCATGGTTCATTCAGGATATGAGGCAAGTGGTGTGAACTACACCTTTGGCTCGATCAAGGGTTTGCTTCAAACAGCGAAGGCAATTTTCTTCAGCAAATATGAAGATCATGGAGCGATGAAGATCCTGAACGAATGGAAGCCAGCTCATCACACTCCATTGGTGCAGATCGCAGCTAAGGCCGAGAGCGATCCGCAGTCCGCACACAACGCAGCCGAACTGCAGGAAGTTTCGGGAGACTGACGATGGCAACGGAAATTCAGGAGGGCGCCAAGCTTGAACAGCTTTCGCATGAGAATCCCGACGAGATCGAAGTCGCGGCGGGCCGTGACCGGGAACAGCTCGAGGGGTGGATCCCAGAGTTGGCAAGCGATGCTGATGTGCGCGAAGCGCTCGAAAAGGCCTTTGACTATCGAGGTGACATCACTGTCACCCGCAAGGATGGAACCCAGGTTCAAGGCTATTTATTCGATCGCCAGAGCTCAACCACGCTCACAGACTCGTTCATTCGTATCATGCCGTCGAATGCCCCGGGAACTAAGATTAACGTAGGTTATGCGGACGTGGCAGCGCTTGCGTTCACAGGGCGAGATACTGCAGCCGGAAAGACCTTCGAAGCCTGGGTGAAAAAGTACTGGGCAAAGAAGGCAGCTGGTGAGCAGAATATTCAGATCGAGCCGGAAAAGCTGGATTAAGCTTTGAGCTCTGTACTCAAGCTGCTCATCGGCGTAGGGTAAACCGACAGTTAATGTGTTGGCGGACGTGTCCTGTGCCAGGCGTTCGTGCGGAGAAGAGCGGGCGTGCGCATATTTATTACCGGAGCAACCGGGTTTGTAGGCGGCCATGTGGCCCGCGTCTTGGCGGCACAGGGAACGACTCTTCGGTTGCTGACCCGGCGCACCAGCAGCACAGGATCGCTTGCTGGTATCGATGCTGATTTGGTAATAGGTGATCTGCGCCAGGCAGAGGGCTTAAGATCTGCTCTCGGGGATTGTGATGCACTGATCCATGTGGCAGCTGACTACAGACTTTGGGTGCGAGATCCACAAGAGATGTACGCCGCAAACGTTAACGGCACTCGCGAACTACTGCGAATCGCACAGGAAGTTGGAGTCAAGCGCGTGGTCTACACCTCGAGCGTGGCAACGATGGGATTCAAGACCGACGGAACCATCGTGGATGAGGTCACCCCAGTCGGCCTTGCAGATATGATTGGCCACTATAAGCGTTCGAAATATCTTGCTGAGCAAGAGGCCGTTCAAGCTGCCCGAGCAGGACAACATATAGTGATCCTTAACCCAACGACGCCAATCGGTCCGGGCGATACGAAGCCAACGCCGACCGGCAGAATCATCGTGGACTTTCTAAATAAGAGGTTTCCTGCATATGTCGATACAGGACTCAATCTGGTTGATGTAGTCGAGGTCGCCAGGATGCACTTCACCGCTCTGGAACGGGGAACACCTGGCGAACGATATATTCTTGGTGGCGAGAACCTCACCCTCAAACAGATACTTGACCGAATGTCATCGATTACGGGTTTGCCCTCACCTACTTTGAAGGTTCCACATGCAGTGGCTATGATCTTCGCCTTCTTCGACGAAATTGTGACTGGTACCTTGCGTGGCAAGGAACCCAGGGCGACGGTCGAGGCAGTGCGAATGGGCAAGAAGATGATGTTCGCTTCATCCGCAAAGGCGGAGCGGGATTTAGGCTTCCAGGTCATGCCGGTATATCACGCGATGCGTGATGCGATCGATTGGTTTCTGACAAATGGTTATGCTCCCGCCCTCAGTGGAACGGGCGGAAAGCGATCGGATTCGTGAAGGGAACAATCGCGATCATCGCAGCTCTGCCGGGAGAATTAAAGCCGCTTGTTTCTGCCACAAAAGGGCCGCGCTGGCAGCGCCTGAAGGCATCGAAAGGAACGGTCCTCTGGGAGCGCTCTCATGCTGACGGACGGTGGATTGCCGGCTGCTCAGGCATGGGTGGCGAGCGCGCCATGGTGACTTTGCAAGAGATAGAACGATACGCAAAGGTGGATGCGATCTGCTCCGTGGGGTGGGCGGGTGCGCTCGATGTAGATATTAGTGCGGCCTCCGTGTGGCACGTTGCCGAGATCATCGACACACAAACGGGTGAGCGGTTCAGGACGGCTCAGCAGGTGATCGGACAGACGGAAGATTGGCCCTTGCTGGCGACTGCACCGCGGGTAGTAGATTCCACTGAGAAGGTGCGCTTAGCGGCCAGCTATGGTGCGAAGCTGGTTGATATGGAAGCGGCGACAGTTGCGAGAGTTGCACAAGGCAGGGGTGTTCCGTTCTTTTGTCTCAAGGCGGTTTCGGATGATGCCGACGCTAAGCTTCCAAACCTGAATCCGTTTATAGGCCGAAGCGGAAAAATGCGCATGATGCCCTTCCTTGCGCATATAGCTGTAAGACCTGGATCGTGGCAGAGCATGATGCAGTTAGGGAGGTACAGCGCTATGGCAGCGCGACATCTCGCCGTCGCTACGCAGCTATGGCTTGATGGATTACCGACCGACCCGTCTAATTGAATGTGCGCAGTGAAACGGAGAGATCTAATTACTATGAAGAATGTGCTTCCAGAGATGATGCGCGCCGCTGTCTATCGCGGTATCAACGATGTTCGTGTCGAGACAGTCCCAATTCCTTCCATTGGATTTGGCGAAGTGTTGATCAAGATTGACACCTGCGGCATCTGCGGAACAGACCTTAAGAAGATTCACAGCGGATCGCATTCAGCACCTCGGATTTTCGGGCACGAAATGGCCGGTACGATCGTTGCAGTCGCGGAAGGTGTCAGCAAATTTGTCGTGGGTGACCGCGTGATGGCCTACCATCACATACCCTGCGGCGCTTGCTATTACTGCCGCAAAGGTACGTTTGCACAATGCGAGGTCTACAAGAAAGTGGGATGTACAGCGGGGTTTGAGGCCGCTGGTGGTGGATTCGCAGAGTATATCCGCGCAATGGATTGGATTGTTGAAGGCGGCTTGATAAAAATCCCAGTCGACATTCCCTTCGAGCAAGCAGCATTGATTGAACCTACGAACACCTGCTACAAAGCCATTCAAATGCTTAGTTTAGATCCCGACGAGACAGTACTGGTAATTGGGCAAGGGCCAATCGGGATCATGTTAGCCACGCTGGCCGCAAAGACGGGAGCAACCGTATTGACGAGTGACCTCTACCCCGAGCGACACGCAATAGCTGCGACCTTTGGTCTATCCCACCCACTCGATGCTCGCGGCGATGTCGTGGCTGCTGCGAAGGCTGCTACAAATGGCCGAGGCGCGGATGTGTGCCTGGTAGCAGTCGCAGGTAATGCGCTCATCCAGATTGCTATGGATGCGATCAGACCGGGCGGACGCGTTATGCTTTTTGCGTCGACGCAACATGGCGAAGCTCCATTCGATCCTGCGGCTGTCTGCATGGATGAGAAGACGCTGATGGGATCCTACAGTTCATCAGTGGCGATTAATGAGGACGTGTCTCAGATGATCTTCGATGGATATGGCAGCGGGTTCGACCTCACCCGGTTGATCTCACATCGGTTTTCGTTGGAGGATGCAGTCGCAGCGATCGACCTCGCTTCACACCCACGGGCAGATTCACTAAAGATCGTGATTCAGCCTGGCTTGTAGCAAATATCGTGGTTCGCATCCGACGAGAACGTCGGATGCGAGCCACTCATTTCTAGTTGAGAGAAGCCTGTAGTGGGGCTCCGCCCTGTTTGATAATGTCAGCGAGCTTGTGCATGCGATTCGCGTCCACCGGTGACTTGGCAGCGGCCGCATCCTTATCAAGGCTTGCTGCCATTGTTTTCAGTTCTTTTGATTTGTTCTTGGCAATAGCCGCGTTCAGTGAGGAGACCTGCTTCGCATCAAGAGAGTTGCTACGGGCGAGTTGATCGATGTAGGCGTGAGCGACTACATAGTTCGCGGGCCAGCTAAATTTCTCCTGATTCTGCACGTTCAATTCAGCAACATGCACTTGGCTTGCCGCGTCGATCTCGTTTTGAGTGAGGTACTTGTTGGGAACGAGTTTGAAGACATCCACGCCGCGAGCGATCTCCGAGCCGTAGATGTAGCCGTTGTACCAGTAAGTCGACCATTGACCACCCATGGCATGCCGTGTGCCATCGACGGGTCCACGGTCAAAGTAACCGATCTCGATGGGGTGAGAAATGTCGGTAAAGTCAACGATTGAGACTCCACCCTGATACCAGGATTGCACTTCAATATCGCGCCCTGGGATCGGGATCAGCGAGCCATTGTGAGCAACGCAGTTTTCCAGTTCGGTTTGGGGTGCGGGCATTTTGTAGTACGAAGCCAAGGTCAGCTTGCCGTCTTTGAGGTTGAAGAGAGCGTCCGCACCCCAGTTCATCGGATCCGTGGAACGGCAGCGAGGCTGTCCACCGCCGCCCCATTCGTCGGTAAACAGAACCTTGGTGCCGTCGTTGCTGAAGTTAGCGGAGTGCCAGAAAGCGTAGTTTGGATCATTTACTGCGTCGAGACGGACGGGGTGCACAGGGTCAGAGATATTCAGAAGGATTCCGTTACCTGAGCAGGCACCTGCAGCCAGGCCGAGGTCGGAACGGACAGTGATATCGTGGCAGCCACGAGTTGCCGAGGTCGTCTGTGTGCCTTCGCCGTGCGTGCCACCCTTCCAGAGACCGTTGACATCACCTGACGCCGGATCAGTGAAGATCTTCGGGCTGTTGACTACCTTCGAGAGCTCAGGATGAGCAAGGGGAACTTTGATGACGACGATTGTGAAGAGGGCCGTGTCAGGATCAGCCGAAGGATCGGCACCCGAGCAGCCAGCAAGCTCTTCCGCTTGACGGACGGCTGCCGAGCCGGAGACATAGATATAGACGTTATCCTTATCCTTCGGATCGACTACGAGGGTGTGGGTATGGGAGCCGCGGCAGGTCTGAACGTCGGCGACTTGCTTCGGCTTGGAGATATCGCTGATGTCAAAGATGCGAACGCCTTTGACGCGGTCGGAGCTTGGCGGCGGAAGCGGCGGACGCTGGCGCGCAACAGGTGCACCGGGAGCGGCAGGGGAGGCGGGTTCAGGAGCCGGCGTAGGCGTTGCAGCGGCTGGAACAGGGAAACCCTGCGTGCCGCAGTCGAGTCGGCCATTCGCCGCTTCAACCGACATGAAGAGCAGATGACCATAGACGGAGACGTCACCCTGGCCACCTGGGCAGACCATCGATGTAACCAGCTTGATCTTTGCCGGGTCGGAGATGTCGTAGAAGTTGACGCCGTTGTAGTTGCCTACGAAGAGGTGGGTACTGCTGAAGGCAAGGTCGGAGTTCGTAGTGCCGTAGGGAGCAGGACCGGCAGGACCCGGCGGACGCGGCGCGCGTGGGGCACCCGGAGCAGGTTCAGGCGCGGCATCTATAGCGGCAATTGCAGCGAGGTCGGGAGCGAAACCGGCTGGCTTTGGCAGCGAAACAATCCGCTTTAGTCCGAAGGCCGCTTCTCCTGCATCGTATAAGCCACCTTTAAGACCGATACGAGGATCATCAGCTCCCGCTCGAGGATTGGTGTAGACCGATGATGTGGTTTGAGCAGCGCAGAAAGAGACAGACAGTGCAAGTGCCGTGATGACAGCACTGCGCGTAAATGACGAAGTAAGCCTTGCGATCATTGGTGCTCCTTTTTCAGCATATGCTGCATAAAATCAATTTCCGCTAACTGGGTGTTGTCTACGTCATTGGCAAAGTCGAAAAGTTGTGGATCCTGACCGGCTCCCTGTGTATTGAAGAGCTGCTTCACCATGTTCACGGCGCCGGTGTGGTGCTGAATCATCCCCGTCAAGAAAAGATGATCAAAGGTTGAGCCCGTTGACTTTCGGAGGGTGTCCATCTGGCGAGGGGTCAACATGCCCGGCATCATGGCCATGTCGGCCATGTCCATTCCACTCATATCCATACCCGCCATCGAGTCATGTTCGGAAGCCAATGGCTTGCCTCTATCCTGCAGCCATTGCTTCATGTAGCGCAGCTCGTCGGTTTGTGAGACGTTGATCCGGTCTCCGATAGCTTGAACCTCGGTATTGTGACTACGCGTCTTCAGTAGCTCTGTCATCTCCACGGCCTGCCCGTGATGCATGATCATGTCCTGCATGAACTTGACGTCGGCCTCCGAGGGTTCACGGTGGGGTCCCGCTGCAGTTGCTGCGGTCAGCGTCTTATTGCTATGGCCTGGCGCACCCGGCTGAACAATAGGTGCATCAGCGGGTGTGGCCTGTGCCTTGCAAGGAGCAGGTACGATGCTCAAGCAGAGCAACGCTGCTGCATAGAGACGAAATGCAAACCTAATGGAGCCTTCTTCTGCCAACCCAGCTCTCCCTGTTTTCGGATGTATTTGAGACGTAAGGCCCGCAATAAAGGACGCACCATTCACAGCATTCAATTTGTGATCAGGCGTTATAGGCTCTGGAGATAAGACGTAATCAGTGGATTGGTGAAATGTATCACATCCGATTTGCGCTTAACACAATGGACTTCACTTACGTACCAGTTGTTCAGGAATACTGGCGCTTTGCAAAACAGGCATTACACGAGAACCAACCTGTACAGATAGTCGTTAAGTGTCCGGCTTAACGGAGCCGTCAGAGCCGCCCATCAGCACTGGTGGAACAGTGCACTGGATCTAAATCAGGCAAGAGTCCTGGACAGCTTGTGACTTACATCCCTTGTGGCTAGTCTCTGAGGCTACGCTTTTTGATCTCAACATTGAGGCGTTTGATCTTCTGGTTAAGGGTACTGAGCGGGATCTTAAAGTACTCTGCCGCTTCGGTCTGATTCCAGTGGCAGCGTTCGAGACGATCAGCAATGATGCGCCGTTCGATCTCTTCCATCAGGTCGAAGAGGCTGGCGTCCGGACGGTGATCGAGGATACTGGCTGAGTAGGTGCTACCAGTCAACTGCGCAGGGAGAAGATCGGCCGGGATGGTCTTGGCGGTCGAGAGAACAACACCGCGCTCCATCGCATTTTCAAGCTCGCGAACATTGCCGGGCCATTCATAGTCCATTAGTACTCGCATGGCATCAGGCGCTAAAACGCGCGGCTCCATGCCGTTCTCTTCGGCGTAGAACTTGAGGAAGTGAGCGGCAAGCAGAGGAATATCTTCGCGCCGCGATCGAAGCGGCGGAAGTTCCAGAGCGATCACATTGAGGCGATAGAAGAGGTCTTCACGGAACCTTCCGTCACGAACGGCCTGCTGGAGATTCACATTCGTCGCGGCGATGATGCGAACGTCGACTTGAATTTCGGAGGTTCCACCGAGATGCATGAAGCGACGATCCTGCAACACGCGCAGGATCTTGGCCTGCATATCAATGCCCATGGTGCCAATCTCATCAAGAAAGAGTGTTCCACCATTGGCTACTTCAAAGAGGCCCTTCTTCGAGGAAACTGCCGATGTAAAGGCACCCTTGACATGGCCGAAGAGGGTAGACTCCAGCAGCTCAGAAGGAACCGCACCGGTATTGACGGGTACGAACGGTTTGTCGCGGCGTGGAGAGTTGGCGTGGATCGCTTTCGCGATCAGCTCTTTGCCTGTACCGCTCTCACCTTGAATCAGAACTGTGGAGCGACTAGGCGCGACCTGGCCGACCATGTCGAAGAGCCGCAGCATGGGTTCGGACTTGCCGATGATGTGCTCGAAGTTGTAGCGCTGCTTGAGGGTGCGTTTAAGTTGAACGACCTCTTCTTCAGCGCGATGGCGAGAGACGGCAGTGCGTATGTCGGCGAGCAGCTTCTCATTGTCCCAGGGCTTCTGGGTGAAATTCTCGGCCCCTGCGCGTATGGCGTCGACCACATTACCGACGGTCCCATAAGCGGTAATCATGATTACCGGAAGCTGTGGCTGGATCTCTAAGATACGTGGCAGCAGATCAATACCGCTCTCGCCGGGCAGAGCCAGGTCGAGCAGGAGTAGATCGTACTGATTGCGGGACAGCTGGTCCAGTCCAGAGGGGCCATCGATCGCCATCGTCACGTTGAATCCTTCCAGCGTGAGGAGAGTGTCAAGCGATTCACGGATAGCGCCTTCGTCATCGATGATGAGAATGCTTGCACCTGTCGAATCACGTAGCGAGCGTGTGGCTGGAAGCGATACAGAAACTGGTTCGGCGATTTCAGGCATGGATGGTCGACCTCGTATCTTCGACGGGTGTTGCGCTCGCAAGGGAAGGATATGCCGACTTCTCGCTTGTGGACAGAGAGGTTAAAGACGGGAATTCGAGGCGGAAGATGGTGCCGATGCCGACCTCACTTTCAACATGAATCTTGCCCGAGTGCTCCTGAATGATCCCGTAGGTGACGGCGAGACCCAGGCCGGTGCCTTTGCGTTGACCTTCGGGTGGGGTCGCCTTAGTCGTGAAGAATGGATCGTAGATGCGATGTAGATGCTCGCGTTCGATCCCGTTGCCGGAGTCTTGGACGACTATGAAAACGTGCGTACCGGTCTGTTCGGTTGTGACACGCAGAGAGGCATTCGGAATTCCATGCATAGCGTCCTTCGCGTTGAGGAGCAAATTAAGGACTACCTGCTGGAGCTTACCCTGATTTCCCTTGATGCGTTCGAGGGACGGGTCGAAAGCCGTATCGACACGTACCTGCGAAGTCTTAAGCTGATGATCGAGAAGTGTGAGGGTATCGCGAAGAAGCTGATTGAGATCAACGCTGGTGAACTCGCTGCCGCTGGTACGCGAAAAGTTGAGCAGGCCATTGACGATCTCTGACGCGCGGAAGGTCTGCTGCGTGATCTTCTCGAGGATCGGCGCGAGACGCGTGTCAGCGCTCATATGCTTCGTCAGCATCTGCGTGTAGCTGGAGATGACAGCCAACGGTGTATTGACCTCGTGCGCGACGCCAGCTGCTAGAAGACCAATCGAGGAGAGTTTCTCTGCTTGCGTCAATTGGACTTCGAGCTGGATGCGATCGGTAATATCGTCGACCAGGACAATACGGCCGATGGCTACCAGGTCTCGTGTCACCAGTGGCGCGATCGAGATGTTGGCAATGCGAAACTCGCCGTTCGGAAGCGCAAGACGGAATTTATAAAGTGTATGTGTGCCGTGATCGTCCCGAACGCTGGCGAAGCGAGAGACAAACTCAGGAGGGAAGACGCTTGAAAGCGGCTGACGAAGCGCCTCGTGACGCGGCTTTGAGTACATCGCCTCCATCGGTGCGTTCCAGGTCTCGATCCGATCTTCGAGGTCAACCGCAAAGACGCCAATGTTGATGGATTCAACGATATTTTCGTGAAACTCCTTAAGCCGCTCATACTCGGTGATCTTTGACTCAAGGCGCCTGTAGAGCTGGGCATTCTGGATTGCAATTCCGATGTAGCCGGCGAGCGATTCAAGAAGTTCCATGTCTTCGCTCGATAGAAAGTCCCCATCATCGGTCCGTCCGAGGCCGATTACAGCAACAGTGCGCGTACCACTTCCTTCGCGGTTTGCAACGCGGCATGGGAGATAGTAGTTGAGGTCCAGACGACCTGCGGTACGGCGTTGATCCTCGGGGAGACGTAGAACCTGTTGAGGATTCTCCAGGAAGATATGGCTATTCGATCCAGGCTCGTCGAAGTCGAGAAAGCGAACATCAAGCGCCTGAAGTTCAACGGCTTGAAGATTCGTAAGGCCGTGCGACGCGGCGAGGGAGAATGGGCTCGTGTCGCGAGCATCGGGCTCGGCCGCGAGAAACACGGCTACACGGGTCACCAGGAGAGTCTGGGGAAGGCGCTCGACGATCGAATCGACCAGAGCACGAAGATCGGTCTGCGAGTTGAGGCTTCGGCCAAAATTGATGAGTGTCTCGCGATAGTCGAAACGCTTTTGATCGAATACGCGGTCGACCCTGCCCTGGATAGCACGCTTCAAAGGGTCAAAGACAAGCCCGGTAACGACGATTGCGGCGAGCAGGCCATAGATCTTCAGGCTAGGAAGGCGAGTGTGTACCATCTCGGCCGTAACCGCGACCGCTCCGAAATAGAGGCCGACCAGGGCAGCTGTGGCGAGGGTGTACGTCACACCGCGCTTGAAGATCAGATCCACGTCCATCAGTCGATATCGAACGATCGCCCAACTGAAGGTAAGAGGAAGAAAGACGAGAGAGAGTCCGGCGAACTTCGTCACGAGCGTCGGAACCGCCATGTCAAAGACATACGGCAGGACGTAGAGCACGGTGAAGGGAATAACGGCGAGGAGCGTGCCGCGGGTCAGCCATTTCAGTTGCTGACGCTCCAGGGCCGACTCCGCTGAGCGATAACGGAAGGTGAAAACGACTGCAGCTGCGACGTAGTAGACAGCCAGATATGCGTAAGCGGTCTGATCGAGGCGATGCTTGAGAAGCTCAGTTGCTGACCAGAACTCGACCGCGGTGTACTGTAGGGCGACAAGAATGAGCCCGGGTAGATAGATGAGCGGGGTCAGGAGACGTCGGCGCCCGGCACTTCGTCGACGACTGGTGAAGTTATCCGAGAAGCTGACTGCGAAGTGAAGGAAGAGCGCCGGCTGGAGCGCTGTGGCGATGATGTTTGACCAGTAGATAGTCCAATCGAGGATGTCAAACTTTGCGGTGTACTTAAAAGCGTACAAAACGAAAGAGGTTAGGCAAAAAACAAAGAAATGAGTGGATTTTGGCGCAGTCCACCGTCGGAAGAGCACGTAAAGACCGATAGACAGGTAAACGAGAGCGATCAGGCGAGAAACTTGCAGATTGCTTTTATCGACTGGTTCGAGGATGACGTTTATGTCGAGTTTCGGTGCGAGATCACCCCGGGCGGCGGTCATCGGCCGATGGATGGCATAGCTGGCGCGCGCCCAGATGCCAGTGCTATAAATGGCTCGCTCGAACGGTGCCAGGCGCGGCGTAGCGTGGCTATTTACAGCCTCGAGAATATCTCCAGGACGAATGCCTGCGCGACTTCCGGGAGAGTCTGCTGGAACCCGCTCCGCGCGCAATCCACCCTGCGCTTCGACCCACCAAATGCCATCAGTTGGGGAATCGAAGCTGTTCTCCTGCACCAGATTGAAGCTCGCCAACAAGCAAACCGCTAAGGTCGCCAATGCAAGGCCGACGGCGAGAATGCGAGTTTGAAAAGCGTTCCTCATATGGCTGTATGTCTTGTGTAGCAAGCGTCGTTCCAACCCAATTCGCCTGCCCACTCTGCACGAAGTTGGGTGAGAACATGGCACCTGCTACTGATTTTCATAGCCAGTGCTGAAAAAAAGAATGTTGACCCTGTACGCAGTTGGTATAGCGAGTGATACGGCACTGCACTGATTTTAGTTCGGTTTACCTCGGCCGGGGGACTAAATCGGAAACCCGCGAAGTCATTCACCGTCGAGCCTATTGATGGATATAGCAGTGCTGTTAATATTCCTGTAACATTGAGTCTGACTCGTCAGACGACGCACAACAATCGCGACCTGAGATTCCCCACATCGAGATAGGAAGCAGCTGCAACTGCAGCAGTAGCAGGAACAATTGTGATTGAGGATCTGTTCGTATCGACCAATGGAATGCGTGTTCACCTGCAACGTTCGGGTGAGGGAGCGCCGCTGCTGCTGCTTCATGGTCTTGTGGGTTCGGCTCGCAACTGGCAGCAGAATATCAACTTCCTGGCGCAACATGCGACGGTCTATGCGGTCGACCTCTTCAATATGGGTGAATCGGAGCGAGTGGCTGGACTTGATGCAGGGCTTGAGGCTACCGCGGACGGCTTGGCAGGATTGATGGATGCGCTTGGGATTGCACAGGCTGACGTATCCGGACATTCTCACGGCGGCGCGGTTGCAATGATGCTGGCCGCTCGGCATCCAGAGAGGGTTCGAAAGCTGATCCTCTTTGCCCCGGCAAATCCTTTCTGCGACTTCGGACATCAGCTCATCCGCTTCTACCAGAAGCCAATCGGGCGCTGGTTTGCGCGACAGGTTCCGATGCTGCCGAGACGCCTGAAAGCTACCGCTCTGAGCCGGATGTACGGCGATCCTTCGCGGGTTGTCGACGGAACGCTCGAGGGCTACATCACAGGCCTCAAGATTCCCGGGACGATGGATCATATTCTCGCGATTCTGCGGAGCTGGTTTGACGATATGCGTGCGTTACGGCTTGTGCTTGGTGGTCTGGCAGAGAAACCAACCTTGTTGATCTGGGGTGATCTTGATCGGACGGTCGGTCTTCCTTCAGCTCACAGGCTGCAGGAGATCCTGATGCGCTCGAAGCTGCTGGTGTTTCCGGGAGTTGGTCACATCGCTTTTGCGGAGATGCCGGATGAGTGCAATCGGGCGATGCGTGATTGGCTCGCCGACGGAAGTTCGGTGATGCTAATGCCTGCGAGTCACCGAGCAGCCTAGCTGAGTTGGAATTGCTTCTGAAGCCAGGTCTGCATCTCGTGACGCATGACGTCGAGCTTTGCTGCTGGTGAACCTGGAACTCCCTGAAAGAAATGGTCTGCGCCTTCGATCCAGACCATATGTTTGGGATCAGGTGCGGTTTCGAGGACCTCTTCCATCACGTCACGCGGACCGAACTCATCGTGATCGCCGCTGAGGAAGAGCTTGGGTTCGACGCACTTGGGCAGGAAGCCGTAGGTATAATCGCGATGCTCGGCGCGAACGGGAAGGCCCAGGCCGATCAGACCTTTCACGCGTACATCGCCACAGCAGGCGCGCAGACCGACGTGGGAGCCGAACGAGAATCCGGCGAAGATGATGGGGAGCTTGAGATTGTGCTCGAGCCAGCTTAGAGCGGCGCGAACGTCGTTCTGCTCACCATGACCGTTGTCGAAGGTGCCTTCGCTGAGGCCAACTCCGCGGAAATTGAAGCGCAGAACGGGAAGGCCAAAGCTGGAGAAGACCTTCATGGCGTTGTAGACGACCTTGTTATGCATCGTCCCACCTGCTGGTGGATAGGGATGACAGACCATTGCGGCGTAGGGCGCATCTTCGCTACCGGTGTTGAGGACGGCTTCGAGTTTGCCGTCTGGACCGTAGAGGTTATCGATCGAGCGGATCTGGGAAGCGGTTTCGGTAGGGCTCATCTCTTTGAGTCTAACCGCGGAAGCGTGGCTGTAATGCTTGTCGGGTATTCTGAAGTTCCATGGCTATCGACCCGATTGCGCTCACGAAACAGCTTGTCGACATCGACTCGACGACGTATCACGAAGGATTGGCTGGTGCATTTCTGTATGAGTATCTGACAAAGCAGAAGTATGCAGTAGAGCGGCAGGCGGTTTCGCAGCCTGAGCTTGCATTGACGCCGGGCGGAGGCGAAGGGGAACGGTTCAATCTCTATGCTGCTCTGCCTGGAATCACCCCGGATGTTGTGCTGTCGACGCACATGGATACGGTTCCTCCATTCTTTGGGTGTACTGAAGACGATGAGTTTCTGTATGGACGCGGAACGTGTGATGCGAAGGGGATCATCGCGGCCCAGGTTGCGGCGGCGGATCGGTTGCGGGAAGCGGGCGTGAAGGTTGGGCTGCTGTTCGTGGTTGGGGAAGAGCGGGATTCGGCTGGGGCACTTGCGGCGAACACGACTCCGAAGGGTGCGCGGTTCCTGATCAACGGTGAGCCGACGGACAATCGACTGGCCCTGGCGACCAAGGGCGCTTTGCGGGTTGAGCTGCGGGCCAGCGGAAAGATGGCCCACTCGGCCTATCCGGAGCTGGGCGACTCGGCTATCGACAAGCTGCTTGCGTCGCTGCACGACATCATGGCGCTGGACCTTCCGGTTGAGCCTGAGATTGGCCCTTCGACTGTCAATATTGGGCTGATTTCGGGTGGTCGAGCGCCGAATGTGATCGCGGACAAGGCTGAAGCTCATCTGTTGATTCGAACTGTTGGACCTTCTTCGGACGTCAAGGATCTGATTTTAAAGGCTGTTCGCAACCGGGTCGAGGTTACCTTCTCGCTGGATCTCAGCTTTGTGCGGATGCGGAGAGTAGGTGATTTGCCGACGATGGTGGCCAAGTTCGCTACCGACATTCCGACGCTGACGAACTGGGGGGAGCCGTTTCTGCTTGGGCCGGGAAGCATCCATGTAGCGCATACGCCGGATGAGCGGATCAGCAAGCGGGAGTTGCTGGAGTGTGTGGACTTGTATGTCGGGCTGGCCACAAGTCTTGTGGACTAGACCTTAGAGTTTTTTCAAAAGTCCAAAGTCGTCAAAACATTGGACTTAGGTCTGGACCGCAAGTGGACCTGCGCGCTTGATCGACCGTGTCACGGCGATTAGAGGGGTCTAATTGGGCCTCTGTTTGTCAAACAGGCTACTTTATATTCAGAGGAATGGGGCTCAGGCGTACTTGCGCAAGACGCCCAGGACCTTGCCCTGAATGTTGACCGTGGCAGCGGGAGCATAGATCGGCGCCATCTCCTTGTTGGAGGGTTGGAGGCGGATCATGGCACCTTCTCGGTAGAAGCGCTTGAGGGTGGCATCGGCTCCGTCGATGAGGGCGACGATGATCTCACCTTCGCGTGCGGTGCTGGTGCGCTCGACCAGAACATAGTCACCGTTGACGATGTGCTCGTCGCGCATGGAATCGCCCCGGACCTCCAAAGCGAAGACCTCGCGATTGCCAATGATGTCTCCAAGGGAGATGGTCTCAGCGGTCTCGATGGCCTCAACGGGTTTACCGGCGGCGATGCGACCGAGTAACGGCAGGCGATCAAAGCCCTTTTTGCTGGAACGGGCGGGCAGAACGTCGATCGAGCGGCTGCGATTATGAGCGCGCTGTAATAGACCCTTGTTCTGGAGGTTGGTGACGTGCTTGTGCACGGTGGCAAGGGAGCTGAGGTTAAGTCCCTGGGCAATCTCTTCATACGAAGGGGAGTAGCCGTTTTTGGTCGTGAAGCCGGAGAGAAAGTCCATGACCTCTTTTTGCCGCCGCGTGATAGCCATGGCGTGATTGTAGCGAATAAAAAGCGAAGTGGAAATGTTTGTTGTTGCACAACGCGAGATTTAGCGACATGAGCCTGCGTAGTTAATCCGACCTGTCATTCCTCTTTTGGGATGGAAGCGTAGTTCAGTTTGCACGAATCCTGTTGCAGATCGCGCCTTGAAGCACCAAGGTAATAAAGCAACACCCAAGACGGTAACTGAGGTGTTCTGTGGAAGTGTGGAAAAGAAGGTTGTTTTAGCAAACTATCGAGGGACATACGCATGCGGGTTTTGATTGTTGAAGATGATGCTGCCTTAGGGTTATTTCTGCAACGGGGACTGCAACTAGAGGGACACCAGATTGAATGGGTAGGAGATGGAGAGGCGGCTGTGGCCACTCTCGAATCGTCACAATTCGACCTTGTGATTCTGGACCTCGGGCTGCCGCGACGGGATGGGGTCGAGGTGCTGACAGAGCTTCGGTCGCGATGCAAGCGGACGGCGGTTCTGGTGCTGACGGGGCGCAGCGGAGTCGAGGAGAAGGTGAAGTGTCTGGATCTGGGGGCGGATGATTGCCTGTTAAAGCCGTTCAGTTTTCACGAGTTACGAGCACGGTGTAAGGCGCTGCTGCGACGGCGGGAACAGTTTGCCGATCCTGTGCTGCGACACGGCAATGTGGAGTTGAACCGGATGACGCGCAAGGTAATGCGTGGCGCGCGAGCGGTGGAGCTAACGGGTAAGGAGTTCTCCCTGTTGGAGTTTCTGCTGGCGCGGAAAGGCCAGTGCTGCTCACGTGGGGAGTTGCTCCGGGACGTGTGGCAGATGGCCCCGGATGCGGGGACGAATGTGGTGGATGTGTACGTGAACTATCTCCGAAAGAAGCTTGGTGCTTCTGAGGCTGAGCTTGCGTTTGGCGGCGTGCAGGCAGGGGAGTTCCTGATCGAGACGGTTCGCGGTGAAGGCTATATGGTGGGCGGCCCGACCCGTAAGAAGCCAGTACGCGCGGTTCGATCGCAGGTGCTGTTTGGACAGATGCCGCTACAGATGGTTGGACAGCAGGTAGGAGCGTGAACGCGACGGGCAGGGAAGGCAGCTTGCGGCAAGAGGGAACGCTGGGTGACGTTGCCCAAGCTCTCCACGAGATGTGCCAGCCGCTTACTGCGCTGCAGTGTCGACTTGAGATCGGGCAACTGAACGAAGAGGCCGGATTGATCGGAACTGGCTTAGCTGCAGCGCGAAGGAAAGTCGGAGACGGACTATTTGCGGAGTGTCTAAGAGAGTGCAATCGCTTGAGTACGACGGTGATTGCGATGCGGTCGGTGATCCAACAAGCGATGGAACGAGAGAGGGTTGGGTGATGGGATGGCGGCTGGACAGACTGTACTTGGGCAGGTAGCGGGAAGACCGGGACCAGCGATGGTTGGCGGGCGTGAGTTTGCGGCGATGCGGACGGTAGTGCTGGTGAGTGCGGACGCCGGGCTGCGTGGACGGTTGCGAGCGACCCTGACGGGCCTGCGGTGGCAGGTCCGCGAGGCAAGCGGAGGGGCTGAGGCGATGGGCCATTTAGAGATGGCGCGGGCTGAGGCGATGTTGCTGGATAGCTGGCTGCCGGATCTTGAAGTGGGCGAGTTTGCGGGACAACTGCGGCTGCTGTACCCGGCGATGGACCTGGTGCAGGTGGATGGCGGAGTGGAGAGTGGAGGGGCGCGCAGTCCGCGACGCAATGAGCTGCTGCATGCGCTGCGGGAGTCGCAGGATGGGTCGGAGATGGAGGCCCCGGTGAGCCGGCCGGAGCATACGGCGGTGCAGACCCAGAGTGTGCAGATGCCGTTGCTCGAAGATATGAGGGTTCGGCAGACTGGACCGCCGGACGAGGTATTGATTGCGGGGATGGTGGGGCGGAGCGAACCCATGCGGGAGTTGGCGCGGCTGATCCGGCTGGTGGCTCCGCGGACGGCTACGGTGCTGATCGAAGGAGAGACGGGGACGGGCAAGGAGGTAGTGGCGAAGGCGCTGCATCGGCTCAGTGCGCGGGCTTCAAGGGCGTTTACGGTGCTGAACTGCGCGGCTATTCCCGAGACGCTGCTGGAGGCGGAGTTGTTCGGCCATGCTCGCGGCGCGTTTACAGGGGCGGTGCAATCGCGCACGGGACGGATTGAGGCGGCTGATGGAGGCACGCTATTTTTGGACGAGATTGGCGAGATGCCGCTGGCGCTACAGGCGAAGATGCTGCGGTTTCTAGAGACAGGCGAGCTGCAACGGGTGGGCGATAACGAATTGACGCGGGTCGATGTGCGGGTGATCGCGGCGACACACCAGCCTTTGGAGAAACGCGCGGAGGAGCGGCTGTTTCGGTTGGACCTTTATCATCGGCTGGCTGTATTTCCGGTGGAGGTGCCAGCGCTGCGGGAGCGTATGGATGACCTGCCTCTGCTGATTGACCATTTTCTTGAGCAGATGGGACAGACGATGCCGCAGAAGAAGATCTCCGCTGCAGCGGTGGCGAAGCTACAGGAGCATGGCTGGCCGGGGAATGTCCGAGAGCTGATGCACGTACTGGAACGAGGAGCAATTCTTGCCGGAGATCGGCCGCAGATTGAGGTAGATGAGATACGGCTGCGACGGGCTACGAGCAGGAACGGGAATTAAGTTCGCCGTGGTTTTGTTGATGAAGCCCCTAAGTCGGCATATATGCGACATAAGTGCGATGGTCGTTTTCTTGTGTTCAAACTCTATCTATACTGGAGGCAAAGAAACTTGCACCATTGATTGGCTTCTGCACTAGTTCTGGGGTCTGAAAGGTAAGGGGTCACTTGAACTATTACGCCATCCCGGATTTCCTGGCTGTCGGGATGATTGTGCTCGTCTCCTTTGCATTGCGACGGCTGAATCGGCAGACGCGGTTTCGATACTGGGCGCTCGGATGGCAGGTCCTGCTGGTGCACACCATTCTGCATGTGGTGACGATCCAGAATGGGCGCTGGCAGCTCTACCAGGATACGGCGAGCATGGTGGCGATCTCGCTGTCGAGTGTGATCTTCCTCGGTGCCGCAGGCTCGCTAAACTTCGCGAAGATGCGGTGGATGGTTCTTGCCGCTGTACCTAATTTTGCGTATATCGTCTGCTGGAACTTTAATGTTCTTTCGCATGCGGTTTACTTCGCGCTGACTGGTGCGGGTTTTGTGGGCGCACTGTGGTTCATGATTCGAGGGCGCTTTAACGCGGATGGTTCAATCGTGGTGTCGCGCTTTTTTGTGGCGGCCGCGTATAGCGTTCAGTTACTTCTGCTGGCGTTTGCGCCGATGGATTTTGCAGGGCAGTGGTTGCTGTGCTGGCCGTTTCTGCTGGTCGCGTACCTGTTCTGGCGCGATGCGGTGGAGACGACCACGGGTGTGATTGTGACTGCGGTGAGCTTCTTACTGTGGGCCTGCGTGTTTCCTGTGGCGCAGTACCTGGCAAATTATTATCCGGCAGTGCATGTGGAGTCGGAGGTCTGGAATATTCCGAAGTTTCTGGCAGCGTCCGGCATGCTGCTGACGCTGGTGGAAGAACAGATGACGCGAATGACCAAGCTGGCGATGCGCGATGAGTTGACGGGGCTGGCGAATCGGCGGTCGTACATCAACGAATTCGAGGTGGCGCTGGAGCGGTCGCGGCGCACGGGAAGCAACATCGCACTGCTGGTGATCGACCTCAATCACTTCAAGGCAGTAAACGATACGCTGGGACACAAGGGTGGGGATGAGCTGTTATGCGAGGTCTCGAAGCGTTTTCTCAGCAGGTTGCAGGATGCGGATATGCTGGCGCGGGTTGGTGGGGATGAGTTCGCGGTGATTATGGAAGGTACGATGACCCGGGGTGTCGTGGAGAATATTATCGAGATGCTGCATGAGTCACTGGAGAATCCGGTGTGGGTACGGGGCCACGCGCGGGTGGTGACAGCAAGCATCGGTGCGGCGTTTTATCCGGATGACGGGGACACGCACGACAGTTTGTATGCGCTGGCTGACTTGAACATGTATCACGTGAAGGAAGCGAATCGCGAGGCGTTGCGGCTTTCGTAGTAGTTAGTTCGAGGCGAAAAAAAGCCGGAGCGACAGGGTGCCCTCTCCGGCTGCGCAAAGTTGGGTGAAGCTAGGCTACGGCGCGACGGTTTTCTGCGTTGTGTTGACGGCTCAGGTTGACGCTGACGATCTTCGAGACGCCGGGCTCCTGCATGGTGACGCCGTAGATGACGTCGGCCTGGGACATGGTGCGCTTGCTGTGGGTGATGACGACGAACTGTGTGGTGGCGCTCATGTCGGAGATGAGCTTGGCGAAGCGGCCTACGTTTGTTTCGTCGAGCGGGGCGTCTACTTCGTCGAGCACGCAGAAGGGGGCAGGCTGGAACTGGAAGATGCCGACGAGGAGCGAGAGGGCGGTGAGGGCCTTCTCGCCGCCTGAGAGCAGGAGAATGTTCTGGAGCTTCTTGCCCGGAGGTGAGGCGAGGATGTCGATGCCGGATTCGGCGGAGTTCTCTGCGTCGGTGAGCTTCATCGAGGCCTGACCGCCGCCGAAGAGTTTGGTGAAGGTGAGGCCGAAGTTCTCGTTGATGATCTTGAAGGCTTCGTCGAACTTGATGCGGGAGACGTCGTCGATCTCCTTGATGGAGGCCTGGGTGTTTTCGATGGCTTCGAGCAGATCCTTGCGCTGGGTCTCGAGGAAGCCATGGCGCTCGGCGGATTCTGTGTACTCCTCGAGGGCCATCATGTTGACGGGGCCCATGGCTTCGAGCTTCTTCTTGAGCTCGCGGGACTCGGACTCTTCGAAGGTGAGGGTGTCTCCTTCGATGCGGACGATGGATTGATCGGCGCGGAGGTCGGTGGCAGGAAGGCCGAGGTCGTTGAGGCAGGTGGCCTCGATGTGTTCGATATCGGCGGCGAGGCGGGCGGCGCGGGCGGTGAAACCGGCACGCTGTTCGCGAAGACCTTCGGTCTCGGTGCGGAGGGCGCGGAGGCGGGTGTCGAGGTCGGCCATGAGCGCGCGGAGCGACCTGGCTTCTTCGGTGAGGCGGGCGGCGTCGGCTACGGCGGTGGCGCGGGTCTCGGCTAGCTGACCATGCTGGATTTCAAGGGCGGTTGTCTCCTCTTCGCGGCGAAGTTTTTCTGCGGAGGCGGCTATAAGCTGCTGGTCGATCTGCTGGATGCGCTGGTTCTGATTGTTGTAAAGGCGGGTGGTCTGCTCGAAGTTGGCGGCTGCGTTGCGGCGACGTTCTTCTAGGCCGGCGAGGGCTGCTGCTGCGGCTGCGGCGGCGGCCTGGAGTTCTTCGCGCTGACGGCGGAGACCTTCCAGCTGCTGCTGAAGATCAGCGAGGGTGAGTTCGGCTGCGTTGCGCTGGGCTTCGAAGCTGGCGGCCTCTTCCTGACGGCGGGCGATGAGGTCTTCCTTCTGCTTGCGGGCGTCGCCGTTGCGGGCGATGGAGAGCTGCCACTCCTGCATGCGGCGCTCGATGCGCTGAACCTCGGACTCAAGCTGGCGAAGGGCTGCGCCGGAGTTGGCGGACTCGCGCTCGAGGTCGCGGCGTTCATGCGTCTTGCCGTCGATGTCGGCGTTGAGTTGAGCGTTCTGGTGCTGAAGGTTGGCGGTCTCCTGATCGGTCTGCTCCAACTCTCGCTCGGCTTTCTCAACCTTCTGCTGGACGTCGTTGAGTTCCCGCTTGAGGGCCAGTGGACCTTGCGCGCTGGGGCGTCCGCCGGTGACGGTGAGGTGATGGAAGGTCTCGCCGGTGGGTGTGAGGAAGTAGGCCTCGGGGTGCTGGAGGGCGAGGGTGCGGGCGGTCTCGGTGTCGGTGGTGATGTAGCCGTTACGGAAGCGGGGAAGGGTCTGGTCGAGGGCCTGGGTGAACTCGGCCTTGACGCGGATGGCTTCGCGGAGGGGGGTCACGCCTTCGATCTGGAGCGGTGGCGCTTCAGATCCAACCCTTTGGCTGGCGGTATTTTCGGGAGTCTGGATCAGGAAGGTGGCGCGTCCGGCTACTTCTTTCTGGAGGAGCTGGACGCCTTCGCTTGCGGCGTCCCAAGAGTTGACGACGATGTAGTTCAGTTCGTCGCGGAGGTATTCGTCGACGATGGACTCGTACTGGCTGTCGACGTCGAGGAAGTCGGCGAGAGTGCCGATGGGTACTGCTGTCTGCGGGTTCTGCTTGAGGCGATTGGTGGTGGCGCGGAAGATGTTGCGGACGGTATCGGTGGAGTAGCTGTGCTCGCGGATGAGCGACTCGAGCGAGTTGCGACGACCGACGAGGGTGGCTCGCTCGCCACGGAGCTGGTCGCCGCGGCGCTTGGACTGAGCCTCTTCGCTGCGGGTGACGTTGACTTGCTCGCGGAGTTGGTTGAGATCGGCTTCGAGGGCTTTGAGTCGTGCCGTTACGTCCTCGAAGGAGAGGGCAACCTGGCCGCGCTGCATGCCGAGGGTGTCGAGTTCCTGACGGGCTGTGCTGGATTCGCGGGTGAGGCGGTCGGCCTCGGCGGTGAGGCCAGCGAGGGCTGCGGCGGCCTGCGTTTCTTCGTTGCGGCTCTGGGCGGCGCGCTCCATCAACTGCATGGTTTGGCGCCGGTTCTGTTCGGCGGATTGCTCGGCGGTGGCGAGGGCTCGGACTGCAGCCTGCGCCTCCTGCTGCTGCTGGTTGGCGTGATCGCGCGAACCAGCGGACTCGGTGGTGGCTGTCTCGACGAAGCTGCGATGGGTTTCGAGGTCGCCTGCGAGGGCGGCTAGCTGAGCGCGAGCCTGGGCCAGATCTTCGTCGCCCTGTGCGAGACGGGCGGTGAGTTCCACGACGCGGTCAATGTTCGCGGCGGTGCGTGCGGCGGTGCGTTCGAGTTCAACTGCGGACTGATTGGCGGCGGTGTTGGCTTCGCGGATCTGGCCGTCGAGGGTGTAGCCGTCGCGAACACCATCGGTGTGCTGGGCGTCCATGGTCTCGATCTCAGCAGCCTGGGTGTCGATGGTGCCGGAGAGTCCGGTGATCTGTGCTGCGGTGGTTGCCTGATCTGCATCGAGTTGGCCCATGCGGCTGGCAAGGACAACCTGAAGGCGAGCGCGGAGTTCATCACGCAGAGCACCGTAGCGCTCGGCCTTGGCAGCCTGCCGCTTGAGGGTGGTCATCTGCTTTGTGACTTCTTCGAAGATGTCGTTGACGCGGGAGAGGTTCTGCTTGGCGGACTCGAGGCGGAGTTCGGCGAGACGCTTCTTCGTCTTGAAACGAGTGATACCGGCGGCTTCTTCGATGATGCTGCGGCGGTCGTGGGGTTTGGAGGAGAGGAGCTGGCCGATGCGCTCCTGACCGATGATGGCGTAAGACTCGCCGCCGAGACCGGTGCCCATGAAGATGTCCTGTATGTCACGGAGGCGGCAGATCTTACCGTTGAGAAGGTATTCAGAGTCGCCGGTGCGGAAGAGACGGCGCGTAATGGTGAGTTCGCCAGCGCGAATGGGAGCACGGCCAAATTTGCGGCGGCGAATTTTGAGGACGACGTTCGGATTGGCTGGGTCGATGACTGCTTCGGCAGAGTCAGGTGCTGCTGCGCTGGAGGGTGCTGCTTCGCCCTCGAGGATTGTACCGGGCTGTGCCTCGGCTACTGCATCTTCGGTTTCGGCGGCATGGTGGGCGCGGAGAGCGGTCTCATCCCAGTCGCTGGTGCTGTCGATCGAGACGACGCCGTTGAGGATCTCGTCTTCCTCGTTGTTGAGGCTGGAGCCGTCATAGACTTCGGGGTCGACGAGGGTAAGCGATACTTCGGCCATGCCTGTAGGCTTGCGGTCGCGGGTGCCAGCGAAGATGACGTCTTCCATCTTGATGCCGCGGAGAGATTTGGCGGACTGCTCGCCGAGGACCCAGGTGATGGCGTCGGAGATGTTTGATTTGCCGCAGCCGTTGGGACCGACGATGGCGGCGATACCCTCGCCGGAGAGCTGGACCTCGGTACGATCACAAAAGGACTTGAAGCCGAGAATCTGGACCTTCTTCAGTTTGAGCAAATCGAACCTCGCTTGCGAGACGCTGAAACTATGGTCAACGATGCAATTCCTCTACTCTAGTCTGCCGTGAGGATGGTAATCAACGGGAATAGCCCTACATATTGTGGATAAGGCGGCGCAAACCCTACAAATAGACGGCAAGTGCATCGCAGTCAGTGCATTCACGTGAAAACGGGGATTCTGGACATAAAAGCAGGCAGAATGTAACCGGTAAAATCAGCAAATTGATGGGGATTTCATCGCCAAATGTCGGTTATCCGACGTAGGTGGCTTACTCGCCTCGTATCCAAGATGCTGCTTCGTGATGGGCACAGTAGCAAGAGACGGTGCGGATGCATGGCAACTTCTCGTGCAGACCTATACTTCAGAAGTGAACTCGCCTTATCTTTTTGAAGTTGCTGGATTGGTATTGGGACTGCTTCTGGGCAGCTTCCTGAATGTCTGTATATCGCGAGTTCCGCAGGGTGAGTCGGTGGTGCGGCCGGGGTCGCGGTGTGGCTCTTGTGGTAAGGCGATTCGATGGTATGACAATGTTCCTCTGCTGAGCTGGGTGGTTCTTCGGGGGCGGTGCCGGGATTGCTGTGCAGCTATCTCGTGGCGATATCCTGCGGTGGAACTGGCGGTTGGGGTGTGGTTTGCGGTGCAGGCTGGACAGCTTTGGGAGGCTTTCTCGTTCTCACTTCTGAGTGCCGGACATATGGGGACGGCATTTGATGTGGCTTCGCAGGTCATTCTGCATGTAGGGCTGGCGGTGCTTGGCTGGCTGCTGATCGGGTTGTTGGTGATGGACTGGCAGACGATGCTGCTGCCGGATGCGTTCACGTTCTCGGGGATGGGGATCTCGTTCCTGCTGGTGTGTGTGCAGGCTGTTTTTCTTGGACCAACCGAGGATCAGGTGATTCTTGGGGCGCACCATCTGCGACTGGCCAGCCCGGGAAACGTGGTGGATCACGGGAATGTGTTTCTTACGGGTCCGGAGAACATGCTGGGGACGTGGCTGGTGGCAACGGTGGGTGCGGCAGCGATCCTGCTGATGGTGCGGTGGCTGTATAAGGTAGTGCGCCACCGCGAGGGCATGGGATTGGGGGATGTGAAGCTGCTTGCGATGATGGGAGCGTTTCTGGGATTCTGGCCGGCGGTGCTGTCGCTGTTTCTGGGCGTGGTGCTGGCGAGCGCTTATTCGATAGTGCTGCTGGTACGGCGGCGGGCTGGCGGAGCTACGCGGGTGCCGCTAGGAAGTTTTCTGGCGATGGGTGGGTTGATTACTGCGCTGGTTGGCAGTCACCTGATCGACACGTATAAGTCATTCCTTCGATAGGGACAAAGGCGAGGGGTGGTTTGGGCGGTATGCGGTGCAATCGCTTGACTCTTGCCAGCGCTAATCTTAGAGTCGAAGCTGGCCATGCAAACGTACCCATACATTTGGAATTATCTTCCCCTCGTGCTGCAGGTCCTGGTCGCTATCGGGCTGGCGGGCGGCATGGTGGGTGCTTCGTTCTTCATTGGCAAGCACAAGAACTCGCGCACCAAGGGTGGGGCCTATGAGTGCGGTATGGACCCGGTTGGGGATGCACGCGGCAGGTTCTCGGTGCGCTTCTACATGGTTGCCATGTTGTTCATTCTGTTCGACGTCGAAGCTGTTTTCATGCTTCCGTGGGCGGTGATCTTCAAGCAGCTTCCAGCGATTACGGGGTCGAGGATGTTCGGCTTCTGGGAGATGTTTGTGTACCTCGGCTTTGTCGCCGTTGGGCTGTTCTACGTCTGGAAGAAGGGCATTCTGGACTGGGCGAACGATCGGGGAGATCTCTAATATGTACGATCCTGCCTCATCGATTACCGGATGGGATGCCGTCCGTGAGGCTCATCCCGAGAATGCGGCGGTTATTGCGCTCGCCGGGCTGGCCGAGAATGCGAAGTTTGACCGTGGGGAGCTGACGGTTACTGTCGCTCGCAAGAACATCGTTGCCGCCTGCCGGGCAGTGCAGCCGGTCTATAACTTTTTCGAGGACGTGACGGCGGTCGACTGGTATCCGTCGGAGCCGCGTTTTCAGATTACGTACCATATCCTTTCGCATTCGTTGAAGCAGCGCGTTCGGCTGATTGTTAGGCTGGATGGATCGGATGCGGTTGTGGATACGATCGTCCCGGTCTGGCCCTCGGCTAACTTCTACGAACGCGAGATCTTCGATCTTTTCGGCGTCCGCTTCAGCGGCCACCCCAACATGGTCCGCATCATGATGCCCGAGGATTGGCAAGGGCACCCGCTGCGGAAGGACTACCCGGTGGAGGGCTACCGCTAATGTCACCTACGCTCACTCCTGAGAAGCCGATTGTGCCGGAGAAGTATGCAACCGACATGATCAATCCGGGTATCAACGATCTGATCGCCGATGCCGCTCGTCATAACGCCAATGCGGATGCATCGGCCGATAAGACGATGATCCTGAACATGGGGCCGCAGCATCCGTCGACGCATGGTGTGCTGCGCTTGGTGCTTGAGATTGATGGCGAGACGATCGTGGCTTGCGCGCCGGACATTGGGTACCTGCATACCGGTATCGAGAAGACGTGCGAGGCGAAGTTCTATCAGCAGGTCGTTCCGCTGACGGATCGGATCGATTATTTGTCGCCGATGTCGAACAATCTCTGTTATTGCCTGGCGGTGGAGAAGCTGCTGGGCCTCGAGATTCCGGAACGGGCCGAGTACCTGCGGGTGATGCTGAATGAGTTGACGCGCATCCAGTCGCACCTGGTCTGGCTGGGGACGCACGCGCTCGATATCGGCGCACTGACGATGTTCCTGTACTGCTTCCGTGAGCGGGAAGAGCTGCTGCGCATCTTCGAGAATGTTTCGGGACAGCGCATGATGACGAGCTACTTCCGTATCGGTGGCTTGTCGCTCGAGCCGCCGCTCGACTTCTACAAGCAGGTACAGAACTTTCTGGATATTATGCCGGGGCGGATCGATCAGTATGAGAGCCTGCTTACCGGGAATCCGATCTGGATGGGTCGGTTGAAGGATGTCGGCTATCTCTCGCCTGAAGACGCAATTGCGCTTGGTGTGACCGGGCCGCCGTTGCGGGCGAGCGGTGTGGACTGGGATCTGCGGCGCGATATGCCGTACTCCGGCTATGAGAAGTTCAAATTTGAGGTGCCGGTTTCGAAGGTCGGCGATGTGTGGGCGCGGTACGTGGTGCGGATGCAGGAGATGCGGGAGTCGGTGAAGATCGCGCAGCAGGCACTGGATGGTCTGCCCTCGGGACGGATTGTGGCCGATGCGCCGAAGATCGTGCTTCCGGATCGCGAGCAGATGAAGACGCAGATGGAGTCGCTCATCCATCACTTCAAGATTGTGACGGAAGGCTTTGCTGTACCCGCGGGTGAGGTGTTCCAGGCGATCGAATCGCCCCGTGGCGAGATGGGGTACTACGTCGTCTCCGATGGGACGGCGAAGCCTTACCGGGTGCACATGCGGAATCCGTCGTTTGCTACATTGCAGGCGCTGGAGACGATGTGCAAGGGGCGGTTGCTGGCGGACGTTGTGAGCGTGATTGGTTCCATTGACATTGTGCTGGGAGAGATCGACCGGTAGGAGATTCCATGAGCGGTAAACTTGGGTCCAAGCTGGCACAACTCGCGAATGCCAAGAAGCAGATAGAAGAAGCCGTACATGCTCCAAAGGAGGATCTCGAAAGAATCGAGGCGGAGAAGACTGCCAGAAACGTGAGCGCAATTGAACTTTTGCTCCTACCGCATGTCGATGAATTCAACGGTATGGCAGAAACGTCACTTCACATTGCACTTGAAGTTGCCATGCAGCGCATAGTGATCAAGCAACTTCGGGTCAGTTTGCTGACACTTGAAATCAGTTCAACAGGTGCGGTCGTCAAGCGGAAGTCGGGTGCTTACAGTTCGGATGACTACTTTACGATCGGCAAGGTACCAGACGGCACGATGACGTTTAGCAATTATTCAGCGGAAGTTGCGAGGCCTCTGAATGCAAACCAGTTTGCAGAACTTGTTTTGATGGAAGCATTAGGTCTTACTTAGGGATGACAAGTCTTCACGCCGAACTCTGGACTTCGTTCGCATCGCAGATTCGAAGTTATGCAGCAGCACATGGGCTGAATAGCCGCCATCATGCTGTTGTTGAAGTTGGGAACGACGTAATTACGCTTCGGGTCAACACTCGCTGGCTGCGGTTTACGCGGAACGAGATGACCGGGGATGACGATCAATCGCAGCCGTTTGAGATACACGACGACGGCACGGTGACGGTCGGCGCAGTGACTGAAGATATGGACTTTACAGCCGAGCGGCTGACGCGGGAGTTAATGAAGTGAGCACAATCGCCAATACGATTTTTTCTCCGGAGCTGGCTGCGCGCTTCGATCACCTGGTGACGATCTATCCGCTGCGCCGGTCGGCGCTGGTGCCGATGCTGCTGTACGCGCAGGACGAGATTGGCTACATTTCGGATGCTGTTGTGTCGGAGATTGCCAAACGCATTGAGATTTACGAGCTGGATGTGCGGAATGTGCTGAGCTACTACTCCATGCTGCGAACGGTCCCGGCAGGGAAGTACAACGTGCAGGTCTGCACGAATATCTCCTGCATGCTGCGTGGTGGGTACGAGCTGCTTGACCATTGCAAGCACAAGCTTGGCATTGGGCATAAAGAAGTGACCGCAGATGGGATGTTTTCGCTTGAAGAAGTGGAGTGCATTGGAGCGTGCTGCTGGGCTCCGGCGATCCAGATCAACTATGACTTCCATGATGAGTTGACGCCCGATAAGGCCGACGTGCTGTTTGAGATGTATCGCGCTGGCCAGGGAAAGGATGTGAAGTAGTGCCGAATCTTGTGTCGCATCCGGATGAAGTAAAGGTGATCTCGCGGCGGTTTGGGCAGGGCGCTGCGGACATCGAAAAGTACATCGAGCTTGATGGTTACAAGGCCGTGCAGCAGGCGATCGCCGAGGGTCCGGAGTGGATCATCAACACGATGAAGGCCTCGGGTTTGCGCGGGCGCGGTGGTGCTGGGTTCCCGACGGGTATGAAGTGGAGCTTTGTACCGAAGCAGTCGGAGAAGCCGAAGTACGTGCTGGTGAATGGCGACGAGTCGGAGCCGGGGACGTGTAAGGACCATGTGATCTTCCTGCACGATCCGCACGCGGTGATCGAGGGAACGATGATCGCCGGGTTGGCGATTGGGTCGAAGCTCGGGTTTATCTACCTACGCGGGGAATATCGCTACCTGCTGAAGATCGTCGAGAAGGCCGTCGCGGATGCGTATGCGAAGGGCTTTCTGGGGAAGAATATCTTTGGGACGGGCGTGGATTTCGACATCATTACGCAGACCGGTGCGGGCGCGTATGAGGTCGGCGAAGAGTCGGCGCTGATGGAGTCGCTTGAAGGTAAGCGCGGTGTTCCACGCATTAAGCCACCATTTCCGGCAGTTGTGGGCCTGTATGGCGGACCGACCGTCATCAATAATGCTGAGACGATTGCGAATGCTCCGCATATTTTGTTGATGGGTGGCGAGGCGTACGCGAAGCTGGGTACGGAGCGCAATGGCGGTACGCGGCTGTTCGGAATATCTGGGCATGTGGAGCGGCCGGGCGTGTATGAGCTGCCTATGGGCTACTCGTTACGGAAAGCAATCTACGATGTCGCGGGCGGGATCAAGGGCGGCAAGAAGCTGAAGGCGGTGGTGCCCGGCGGTTCGTCGTGCCCGGTGTTGCTGCCAGATGAGATCGATGTTGGACTCGACTTCGACCAGATGGGCAAGGCTGGCACGATGCTTGGGTCGGGCGGAATCGTGGTGCTGGACGAGACGGTGTCGATCGTTGAGTTTGCGCTGAGGACGATTGCCTTCTACCAGCACGAGAGCTGTGGATGGTGCATTCCATGCCGTGAGGGAACGGACTGGATCAAGAAGACCCTGACGCGCGTGCATGCGGGCGGCGGATCGAAGAAGGATATCGATAACGTGCAGTATCTGGCGGAGAACATGATGGGCAGAACATTCTGCCCGCTCGGGGATGCCGCGGCGATGCCCACACTGGCGTTCGTAAAGAAGTTCCGCAAAGAGTTTGAAGAGTATATCGATGGCAAGCGCGTCGATCATCCGCTGATCGCAATCAAGCCGATGGGTGAGACAGAGTTGGCAGGAGCACATTAGATGGCAGATGTAACTTTTACCGTAGATGGCAAGAAGCTGACAGCCCCCGCTGGCACACTCCTTATTGAGGCCTGCAAGACTGCTGGGATTGAGATTCCGGCGTTTTGCTATTACCCCGGACTGTCCCTTCAGGCCGCGTGTCGCATGTGCGTGGTGCGAATCGAAAAGATGCCGAAGCTGCAGACGGCTTGTACGACGCCAGTCGCCGAGGGCATGGTCGTTGCGACTGAGACGCCGGAGATCGCACAGGCGCGGAAGGCGACGCTGCAACTGCTGCTTGGAAATCATCCGCTGGACTGCCCGGTATGCGATGCGGGTGGCGAGTGCGAGCTGCAGGACATGACGTTCAAATATGGCGCGGCGGACAGCTTCTACGCGGAGCCAAAGAACCATCGCGAGGAGCAGAAGTGGTCGCCGGTCGTGTACTTCGATCGTCCGCGCTGCATCCTCTGTTATCGTTGCGTGCGAATGTGCGGCGAGGGCATGGACGTGTTCGCGCTGGGTATTCAGAATCGCGGCAGCTCGTCGGTGATTGCGCCGAACGTTCCGGCGCAGATGTCGCCGGACGATCTGGCGCATGTGGACTGCGAGCAGTGCGGGATGTGTATTGATGCCTGCCCGGTTGGCGCGCTGACTTCGGGAACCTATCGGTATAAGACGCGCCCGTGGGAGATGAATCACGTTGCAACGATCTGCACGCATTGCGGTGATGGCTGCAAGACGACGCTGGGCGTACGTTCAACCTCGGATGGGTCGGAGATTGTGCGTGGCGACAATCGTGACAAGTCTGGTATCAACGGTGATTTCCTCTGTAACAAGGGCCGGTATGCGTTTGATTTCGCCAACAACGAGGATCGCATCACGCAGCCTCTGGTCCGGCAGCCGAATGGCGAGCTGAAGGCCGTGAGCTGGGAGATTGCGCTCGAGCATGTTGGCACGAAGTTCCGCGAACTGCGCGAGACGCGGGGAGGGAAGAGCATCGGTGTGGTCGGCGGCAATCGTCTGACGAACGAAGAGGCTTACCTGCTGCAGAAGTTTGCTCGGACGGTGCTTGGAACGAACAATATTGATCACCATCGTACGGCGGATTACGTGACGTTTGCTCAGGCGCTCTCGGGTCATCCCGGGCGGACGGCTTCTCTTCGGGATACGCTGACTGCACCGGCCATTATGGTGCTTGGCGGCGACCCGACGAACCAGTCGCCGGCGACGGCCTGGAATATCCGCACGAACGTTCGCAATAATGGCGCGAGATTATTTGTGGCGAACACGGCAGAGATTAAGCTGCGGCGCCAGGCACGGGCTTTCGCGCATGTAGCTCCATTTGGGTACGGTGCGCTGGCAAGCTTTATTGCAGGCGATGACAGTGCCGTTGAATCCTTGACCCATGAAGGTGCAGACGCGGCATCATTCCATCGCTTCCGCGATGCGGTACGCGCGGAGACGGAGCTTCTGGTGCTGATCGGACCGGAGTTTCATGGAGCGGACCTCAAAAGGCTTCTCGAGTTCGGCCGTACCATGCCGAACCGCAAGTTTGCGTTGCTCTCGGATTACGTGAACTCGCGCGGTGCGGCAGATATGGGTCTGCTGCCGGACGTGCTTCCGGGCTACACGCCGTTGACGGGGACGAGTCTGCTTTCGACTGAGTATGGTGCGAATGCAGAGACGGGCCTCGATATGTTGGAGATCTTCGACGCCGCAGCCCGTGGTGAGCTGTCTGCGCTGTACGTGGTCGGAGCGAATCCTGTTGCTCGCTATAGCGTCGATCCTGCCACGCTGAAGAATACCTTCGTCGTTGTACAGGAGATGTTTATGACGGAGACAGCGGCGCTGGCCGATGTGATCCTTCCAGCGGCGAATTTGTACGAGAAATCTGGTTCGGTGACGAACCACTACGGCGATCTGCAGCAGGTGAAGAAGGCTGGAGACCGTGCGGGTGTGCGATCGGATTTTGAGATGATCGTGCGGATTGCCGACAAGATGGGCGCGGATATGCGGAAGCTTGTTCCGTTCGGTAAGGGATTGCGTGCCGATATGGGCCAGTCTCGCGGCGCGCAGTCGGGCGAGGCGGATCGCCATGCTGTGTGGCTGACGGCGAACAATCTTGAGCCACGGCTCAGCCCGTTCGATCCGTTTGCCATTCTCGATGAGATTCAACGGCTGGTGCCGGGCTACAACCTGCTGCGGCTTCAGTTGCTCTCGGGAAACGATCAGCACCTGTCTCCGGCTGCGCCCTCTGAGTTAGTCACTATTTCGGATCGACGCGACCTGGTGATGCCTGCAAACGATACACTGTTTACCTCCGGCACTTTAGGGCGCTACTCGGCCATGCTCAACGACTTGCAGCAAAACGAGGCGCGTAAGCTGCCCATCCTCGACCAGACCGCTGCTGATTAGCGAATCTGTCGAGATTGAACCAAGGAGCAAGAAGACAGCGTGAGCCACCTGAGTCCTTTCCTGACGTTTTTGATATTGAACGTCCTCAAGATCGTTGTAGTACTTATGATTACGCTGACGGCTGTCGCCTATACGGTGCTGCTGGAGCGCAAGGTTCTTGGCCGCATGCAGAACCGTTGGGGACCCTCCCGTGTCGGACCCGGTGGCATCCTGCAGCCTCTCGTCGACGGCGCCAAACTCTTCCTCAAGGAAGACTTAATGCCCTTGGCTATTGCGCAGCCGCTCTTCATCGTCGCGCCAATCATCGCGCTTAGCTGTGCCCTTATCTCCA